>JABUTE010000269.1 GCA_021443825.1 Bacillota bacterium | reverse complement strand
TTGGCTGCATGCTTTTTGAGCACCTCCACCTTGCTCTGGCCGATGGTATCTCTGCGGGCTACCAGCTGCCGGTTGATATGGTTGATGGCCATTACGTGGATCAGATACATCCGGTAGCTGTGGATGCTGACGAAGCGGGTCGCCGCTGCCACCGGCTTTATGCGCTGCAAACAGGAGGCTGCCGCCAAAAGGGTCAGGATCGTGGCGGCAGCGCCCAGGGCAAAGCCCGGCTGCACCGTGCTGACGATGGAAAAGCTGACCTTTTGATAGGTGTTGATGTAGGAAAGATCGGCGCGGATGATCCTTGCTGTCTGCAAAGCTGCGATCGCCGCCGGCGCATACCAGAAGCGCTTTACCAGCGCCAGCAGCCTTTCGTAGTCGCTGCCGAAAAGGGCGCCCAGCACGAAATAGAACAGCCATGCGGGAAACAGGTTATAGTTGTACCGGGCGATGAAACTTCCAGGAAAGGCCACACGGATCCGGTCCAGAACGCAGAGCAGGGCAAAAGCAGCTGCGACCGCAAGAACCTTGCAGCAGTCTGCAGCGCGATGCCGGGCTTCCTGCGGGCGCCGAAGCACCCGAAACAGCGGTGTGAGCAAAGTGAACTGCAGAATGAGCGGCACATACCACAGGTGGTAGGCGGCAGAGCCCTTCCAAAGCGCGGAAACAACAGAAGAAAGGCCGGTCAGCATTCCCCCGTCGTACAGATAGAGAAGCGTCCATGCCAGATAGGGCAGGGCAACGGTGCGCAGGCGGCGCAGCAGATAGGCTCCGGGGCGGGTGCTTTCCGAAGAGGGCAGCACCGCCATCAGCCCCGCCAGAAAGACAAAGGCCGGCACGGCAAATCTGGCAAGTTCAAACAGCACAACGATCCATCGCATATCGGCGATGGATATATCTCTTCGACCGTAGGCCCCTAAAATATGCTGCCCGATCACCGCAAACGCTGCCAGGCAGCGCAAAAGATCCGGCTCTGCAAGACGTTTTTTCATCCGTGCATCCTTTCCATATATACAAAAGACCCGCAGCTTTTGCTGCGGGTCTTTGACTGCAACGTATTCCGCCCATTCATTGTATCATAAACGACAGATGCCGTGCGGCGCGAAGCAGGTTTTTCTGTTTTATTGTTTGCGGCGGGCTTATTGCTGTTCGCCGGCCTTGCTTTTGATGTAGGGGATCTGTCCGCCGCAGATGAGGGTCTGCACCTCGTCGTCCGACAGCTCTGCCTTTACGTTAAACGAGCTGCCCTTCGTCTTATTGTATACCGTCAGGGTGCGGGAGATCAGCTGCTGCGGCGCATCCGGGATCACCAGCTCATCCAGCTCGTCGATCCGGTCATAATCCGCAGGATCTGCAAAGACCAGAGGCAAAACGCCGTGGTTGATCAGATTGTTCTTGTGAATGCGGGCGAACGACTTGGTGATGACCGCCTTGATGCCCCAATACATGGGGGTGATGGCAGCGTGCTCGCGGGAGCTTCCCTGTCCGTAATTCTCGCCGCCTACGATGATGCCGCGATGCAGCTCCTTCATGCGGGGCACGAAGCCGGGCGCATAGCGGTTGAAGGCATATTCCGCAATGAGAGGAATATTGGAGCGCATGGAAGAGAACTGGGCATTGGCTGGAGTGATATCGTCGGTGGAGACATTATCGCCGGCCTTCAGAGCGACCGGAACCGCGATCTCCTGAGGAAGGGGCGTATTGATGGGCAGCGGCTTGATGTTGGGTCCGCGAATGATCTCTACCTTGGCGGCTTCTTCTTCCGACAGGGGCGGAATGATCATCCGGTCGTCGATGGGATATTCGTCCGGTTCGTGAATGGTTCCAAGAACGGAAACATCGTCCATCACCTGATCGGGGGTGCAGAGCACACCGGCAACGGCAGTGGCTGCTGCCACCTCAGGGCTTACCAGATACAGGCTGGCATCGGCGGTTCCGCCCCGCCCTTTAAAGTTGCGGTTAGAGGTGCGAACGGAGATGCCGTTGGTTGCGGGCGCCTGGCCGATGCCGGTGCAGGCACCGCAGGCCAGCTCGGTCAGACGAACGCCGGAATCGATCAGATCGGCGATGATGCCGTCGCTGAGCAGCCGGCGGTAGATCTGGCGGGAACTGATGGCCATGGTGACGCTCACGTCTTCATGGACCACTTTTCCCTTTAGCACGGCAGCAGCCTTTCGGATATCCGAATAAGAACCGTTGGTGCAGCTTCCGATGAATACCTGGTTGACCTTAAGCCCCTGCACTTCCCTGACCGGCTTTACCTGATCGGGCATATGGGGGCAAGCGACCATGGGCTCCAGCAGCGAAAGATCGATCTCGTCTTCTTCGTCGTAGGTGCAGCCCTCATCGGGATACAGGGGGGTATAATCCTGTTCACGGCCCTGGGCCCGCAGAAATTCACGGGTGACCTCATCGGCGGGAAAGACGGCGGTGGTGGCGCCCAGCTCGGCGATCATGTTGGCGATGGTCATCCGTTCGGTGACCGATAAGGTCTTTACGCCTTCGCCTACAAACTCGTAGGCCTTGCACACACCGCCCTTAACGGAATAGCGGCGAAGCATCTCCAGAATGACATCCTTGGCGGCAACGCCGGGGCGAAGGGCTCCCTTCAGGTTCATCTTTACCACAGCAGGCATCTTCAGTCTGACCGGAAGTCCGGCCATGGCGGTGGCAACGTCCATGCCGCCGGCGCCGATGGCCAGCATGCCCAGGGCTCCGCCGCTGGTGGTGTGACTGTCGGTTCCCATAAGGCTCTTTCCCGGTTTGCCGAAGCGGCTGTACTGGACCGTATGGCAGATGCCGTTGCCCGGGCGGGAGAGATAGATGCCGTATTTCTTCGCGATGGACTGCAAAAAGATGTGGTCATCGGGGGTCTTATTATCGATATAAAGAAGGTTGTGGTCCAGATAGCTTACCGAAAGCTCGGTCTTGACCCGGGGAATGTTGAGCGCCTCAAAAGCCAGATAGCTCATAACGGCGGTGATATCGTGGGTCAGGGTCTGATCCACCTTGATGTAGATCTCATCCTTAGGCTGTTCTGCCGGTGCAGACATGAGGTGCGATGAGATCAGCTTCTGTGTCATGTTTTTCATTGATGATACCTTTTTTCTGTATTATGGCCGATCGGGTCTTCTTCAGTAGCCCAGCTTTGCCATTTTTTCGGCAAAATTGTCGGGGATCACCTTTCCGGTCCTTTTGATCTCTTCGGTCAGAGCCCGCATCTGGTCGGCCTTTTTCTGTGCGCCCTCCATGATCTGCTCTGCATATTCCAGGGGAACAACGGCAACGCCGTTCCGATCGCCTACGATGATATCGCCCGGCTGAACGGGAACACCTCCGCATACGATGGGCACATTGATCTCTCCGTTGGAGTTCTTGGTGCTGCTTCCTGCGGTGACTGCCCTCGCATAGATGGGAAATCCGATCTCTTCGTTCTCATCGATGTCGCGAAATGCGCCGTCAAGCACGACGCCGGAAAGTCCCAGATGCTTTGCGACCAGGCTGCGGTGGTCGCCCCAGAGGGCATTGTTTCCGCTGCCCCGGCCGTCGATGACCAGAACATCCCCCGGCTTGCAGAGGCTCAGGGCCTTTGTTACCAGCAAGCTGTCGCCCAGAAGAAGCTTCAGGGTAACGGCCTGTCCGACGATCTTTTTCGTGGTCACCATGGGCTTGATATGATAATCCATCGCATTGTATACGATGGTGCCGTCGCATAATTCCGAAGATGAGAACTGCGCGATGCGCTCTAACAGCTGCGGCTCTACGCGGGGAATATCTTCAATGACTCGATATCCGATTTGCAATTGATTACGCTCCTTTTTCTGCTGATTCATAAAATCAGTTTCGGCCGGAGCTTTATCCGGCCGAAAGAGATATAGAAGAGAATATTGATGATTATGCCATGATGCTGAACAGAACGCTTCCGATGATCAGAATGATCGCTCCGCCGATGCGGGAAGAGATCTGTGCATAGCTCATCAGGTTCATACGCTTGGCTGCGCCCAGAACCTGCAGGTCGCCGGAGCCGCCGCGGTTGGCCATGCAAAGGCCTGCGGTGATGCCGGATTCTACGAAGTTGAAGCCGAAGAAGGTTCCGACGAAGCCGGCGCCGATGGCTGCGCCTGCAACGACGGCAATGCTGATAACGACAGTCTGCCAGGTCAGAGCGGCAGCAAGCTCGCCCAGATCGGTAAAGGCGATACCGATACCGACCATGCAGAAGCACATGAGCGGCTTGGTCAGGAAGTTGGAGCACTGCTTAACGCCTTCTCTCAGCTTGGCGGGGATCACACCTGCCACATTGAGAAGGCCGGTCAGAACGATCAGGTAAGCATACATATGGAAGGTGATGTTGTTGCCGAAGGGGGGAATGGTCTTGGAGAGCAGGCGGGCGATGGCATACATCGCGCAGCACAGCAGCAGGCCGCCGGCAGCCTCATAAAGACCGACCTTGGGCTTTTCTTCCTTATCCGATTCCATGGCATATTTTTCGGGGTTCTTTAACAGCTCGCCGTTTCCGGTCAGCTGGGGAAACTTTTCGCCGAGGGCGTTCAGCGCAACGGCAGCCAGAATGGCGAAGTTGTTGGCAAGGGTCAGGATGGCGATAGCCTGCGAATAGTAAGCATCCTTGCTCTCGCCGGTGATGCTCTCCCACATTTCGGAGAGGGGAACTGCGCCGGAGCCGTTTCCGCCGCCCATGATGGGCAGAACGTAGAGCGAGATGGCAGCCTTTACATCGATGCCGCAGACAGCAGCCGCGCCGATGCCGAAAATGCCGGCCAGCACCAGACCGCCTAAAATTGCGGGAATGTAGCCGCCGAAGGCCTTGATCAGCTGCTTGCGGTTAACGCCCAGAACAGCAGCGACGATCAGAAGGGAGATAAATACGGTCTGAAAGCCGTAGTCATCGTAGAAATAGGTGATGGCTTCGGAATACTTGGCGGGCAGGATCTCGAAATACTCGAATGCTGCTGCGCCGATGAAGGCCAGCATGGTGCCGCCACCAAGATAGTCCTTCCAAATGGGAATGCGGTCACCGATGGCATTGAACACGATACCCAGCGAGAACATGATAGCGATGATGCTGAGCATATCGTCATCCTGCATTTTGCCGGTAAAGGTTACTACATAAATAATGCCGATCAGAATTGCCAGCATCCACAAGGGGGCGCCGTAAGCTTCCCGTTTCCAAAAACTTTCCTTCTTATTTAACGTATCCATGATTTTCCTCCTAAAAATGAATGATCAGGATCAGTGCATTGCGGGAATTCCCCGTGTCTATATTCTACGAAAGCCTTATTATGATGTAAAATTGATAAGTTTGTATATAAGGTATGCTATTTTGTGCATACAAATAGAGGGAAAGGAAGTGGAAAAAGCAAAAAAAGACCGCGGCTGCCTGGCCGCGGGCGCTTTCTATTGTTCGGGTCTTCGGAAAAAGGAGGAATAACGCTGCTCTTTGATCTGATTGTAGGCTTCGGCCGCGATCGCAAGAAAACGGCGCTCGACGGTGCCGATATAGGTGCCGGTGCGGAAGATGCCGCAGATCTGCCAGACGACAGGGTCTTTGCCGATATGAAATACATCGATGCCATCGGCACGGTCGGTGATATACAGGGTCATTTCCGGTACGATGGCGATGCCCACACCGGCGCAGGCCAGGCGAAGGGCAGTCAGATTGCTGGTGGTTTCTGCGATGTGCTCGGGCCGGATGCCGGCTTTTGCAAACAGGTCCTCCATCGTGTTCCGGATGGAGTGGCCCTTTTTCAGCAGGTTGTATTGCAGCCCGGCCGTTTTGCTCAGGTCGATGCAGGAGGGGTCTTCTTTCAGGCAGAGTTCTTCTGCGATGGTATTCCTTGCGGCCGCAAATACAAGCTCTTCGCTGGCAACGGGGATCGCCTCGTAAGAAGGAACCTTGCCGTCAAAGGGCGCGATGTAGAAATCGATGCGTCCCTTATCCAGGGCTTCGCGCAGCTGGGCACTGCCGGCGGTCATGATCTGCAGGTCCATGCCTGGGTATTCCCTGCGGAACAGCGGCAGGATCTCGGGCAGCATAAAGGTGGCCCGTTCATGGGGAAAGCCGATCCGAAGCCGCCCCTTCCGGTTAGCGGAAATATCGCGGAATTCCCTTTCCATGGTCTGGTTCAGCTCCAGCATCTGACGGGCGCGCCTTACGAAGGTCTCTCCTGCGTAGGTCAGGGTCATGGGAGAGGTAGACCGGTCAAACAGCTTTACGTTCAGCTCCTGCTCTGCTTTGGCGACGCAATGACTGAGGGAGGGCTGGGTAGTGTAGAGCACTTCAGCCGCCTTCGTAATGCTTCCGTATTCTGCAATGGTGATGATATAGCGCATATGGCGAAGTTCCATGGCTTGACCTCCCGAGTGCGGTGCACCGCCTGCTGCTTTGCGGTATGTGATGCCGTATATATATAAAGATAGCATAGACTGCTGTAAAATGCCACATAGGGCAAGCCCGCATCCGGGCTGGTACGGGAGCCTCTGCAAAGCCGCGTTCGCTTTGCTGTGAGCTCCAATCGGCTCCGCTCTTGCTTAAGCGGGCGTTTTCGAAACTCGTTCGCAGCCTTTTATCGCATCTGGGGTCAGAAGGAGGCTGCTCTCTCAGACAGTCTCAAACGACCATCCGCGCCGCTGCGATCGGTCGCCGTGGAGCTCGAACGGCTCGCTCAAGGCTTTGCTCCGGCACTCCGTATCGCCATCGATGTCCGCTGTTGTCGCGAGGCGGCAAGCCCGCATCCGGGCTGGTACGGGAGCCTCTGCAAAGCCGCGTTTAAGGGCACATAAAAACACCCGGATCTGTTCTGATCCGGGTGTTTTTGGAGCTAGTGACGTGACTCGAACACGCGACTTGCTGATTACGAATCAGCTACTCTACCAACTGAGTTACACTAGCATACGCCCAATAGTATAGCATATCGGGCGGATGATTTCAAATAACTATTTCAGATCGTATAAACAAATGCTTCCGTAAGGGCAGTAGGTGCAGCTGGTCTCGTCTTTGGCGATATCCTGCTTCATCGGCGTGATCTCGCCGCCGGTCAGGCGGGTGCACAGGGTCTCCAATGTGGTACGGAATTCCTGCAAAAAGGCCTCGAAATCCTCGCGGCTGATCAGGGCATTGCATCTGATCTTGCCGTTTTTCTGCAGCTTATAGCCGATGATGTCGGAGGTGTGATTCTCCCGGATGCTGCTGTCGATGCCGTTCAGAATAAAGGGCTCATCCACCGCCAGGCCGCTTAAGGAATACTCCTTTGCAAGCAGGGCCTCCAGCTCCTGCGATACAGCTTCTGCGATCATCTGGGGCAGATCGCTTTCCAAAGAAGCCTCGCGGATGCGGAAATAGAACATGCCGGCCGGCTTGACGTCTTTCTTTCCCATGGCCCCCTCCAGATAGGTGGTCAGCTGCAGGGCAAGGCCCTGCTCTATTTTTTTGCGGTCGAAGACCTTGGCGCCCGACTTGTAGTCGATGATCTTGGCATAATCGCCGCCTGGGCCTGGCAGCATGTCGATCCGGTCGATGCGGCCTTCGATGTAGACAGTGCCGGCCGGCGTGGGGCAGACGATAGGGGGCAGGGCATTTCCGGCCTGCCTTCCGAAGGCCTGCTCGAAATACATGTTGCTGATGGTGCCACGGCGCACCTGCCGCACCATCTGGCGGGCAAAATCGAAGGCGACCTGATGCATGCGTTCCGTCTGGTATTTCTGCGAGGGGCCAAAGGAAAGCAGGCCGTCGTAGCGGGTCCTGCTCAGCTGGGTCAGGATCTGCTCCACCATGGCCTCAAGCTGCCTGTCGCTGACGGTCATCCAAAGGGATGCGGGGTCGGTCATGGCGATGCCGGCAGCTCTGGCAGGCTTGCTCAGGGCGATGGAAAGCTCCATCATCAGGTCGTGGTAGACGGTGCCTGCCGAAAGGCCGTTAAGCTCAAAGGCATCGGGCTCGCCGGGGCGAAGCCCGTATTTGACAAAGTGAGAGAAGGGGCAGGCAGAGAATTTTTCCAGGCGGGAGGGGCTGAACGAATAGATCTGCGAGCCTTCCGCAAAGAGGCCCTCGGCAGAGGCCGGCTTTAAGCCCTCGGACGTCACGTCGAAATACAGGATCCGGGGAGCCTCCTGCAGGGCGGAGCTTTCCCTTCGCAGGCTGTTATAGGCAGCCTTCCAGACCTCGGGCAGGGCCTCCTCGCCCCGGCCGGAATCGGCAGCCTTGCGCAGCTGGGTAAACAGACGGCGCTCGGCAAGGCGGCGCCCCTGCAGGTAGGGCAGGGGATCGAGGCTGTTCTCCAGGTCTGCTCGCTGCTCGGGAGCAGGTGTTTGCAATAATGCATCGCTTATCAGCGATGAAGGCTTGAGCCCTTCGCCGTCGGCGCTGCTCTGGCACCAGCAAAGCCACAGCCGGTCCACCGGCGAGGTAAGAGCCGTGTGGATCGCCAGCCGCTCCTCTGCGGCCAGCACCTGACTGCGCTTGGAAAGAATGTAGCCCAGCGCTTCCAGCCCCTCCAGCTCCTTTTCGGTGAGAAGGGCCTCACGGCTTTTGTCGGAAGGGATCTCACCCTCATTGACGCCGGCTGCAAACAGGCAGCGGATGCCCTGAAGACGGGATCTGGTAACGGTTCCGATCTGCACCCGGCCTTCTGCCTGGGGCAGCACGCCGATGGCAATATCGGCAACGGCGTCTTCGATCAGATCGCGGAATTCCTTTGGGGAAAGCTCTTCGCCGCCCAGCAGCTCGACGGTCTGATCCAGCAAAGAGCAGATGCTCTTCCAGGTCTGGGCCGTCTCCTCTGCGGCATCGGCAAACCCTTCTTCCGCAAGGCGAACGGCAGTCTGCTGCAGCGTCTGCGGCAGGTGCAGGCTTTCGTCCAGATAATGGTAAAGCACGTTGCAGCGCTCCTGTGCAGTGGCGGTCCTGCCAAAGGCATTGAGGAAGGGCTCGACAGCGGTCTGCAGAGCATCCCGAAGCTGCTCCAGCCGGGCAAAGAGCTCCTCGCCGGTCGCTGCCTTTCCGTATTTCAGGGGCGAAAGAAAGGCTTTTCCACGCAGGTGGTAGCGGCGGATGTAGTTTTCGAACTCCAGGCAGGTGTCTTCGTCTGCCAGAGGCACCAGTCCCTGCTTTAAGAAGGTGATGATGTTTTCTTCGCGAAGGCCGTCGGCGCTCATATCCAGCAGAGACGAAAGCAGGGCGGCTGCGGGGGTATGCATCATGCTGCGCTTGCTGTCGATGAAATAGGGAATTCCCATGCTGCTGAACACCCGCACCAGGGTCTTTGTTCCGGGAGCATTTTCGGCGGTAAGAACGGCGATCTCGCCGAAGCTCTTTTTTTCTTCTCTCACCAGCCGCAGGATCTCGGCTCCGATGGTCTCGGCCTGGGTGAAGGGGTTGGAGCTGCACAGAACGGTGGTCTGCGGTTTCTTATCTTCTGCCGGGGGAAGGGCTTCGGATGAGGTCCCGATCCCCTGCTCTGCCATCGCCTTGAAAAGCAGGGCTGCCGCGCGGTGGGGCGGCTGATAAAGCTCCTCGTCTTCTTCGCGGGTCGACTTGAGCAGCATCAGGTTCAGGCCGCAGCTATAGCGTGCCAGGGCGGTGAGAAGATCGATCTCCCGCAGGGTAAAGGAATAAAAGCCGAAATACCAGAGCTCGGCTTCCTGCAGAAACCGGCATTGGGAAACCTTTTCGGTGACGAAGCGGATCCTGTCTTCGGAGTCGGTGAAGCGGCCTGCCATGGCCTTCTCGTAGCCGCTGCAAAGAAGCTGCATGTCGGCCAGCTTTTCGCGCAGCAGGCTGTTTTCGTCAAGGGAAGCCATCAGCTTGTCCAGATCATCGCTTTCCATGCGGTTCTGCTTCAGCTGCACGATAAAATCGCCTGCCAGCTTTAAAAACTCCCTCTCCTTGGCCACCGCGGAAAAGCGCTTCAGCTTGGGCGCGTTTTCCGATGCGATGCGGCGCAGCAGCATGGTACGGCCAAGGTTGTTGACCGGGGTGAGGCCGGGGTGGCCGGTCTCGCGCAGCACGGTCTCAAGCAGCTTGTTGCCCGACATGATATGAAAGTCGAAAAAGCCTTCGCCGCCGATGATCTCGAAGGCTTCTTCTTCGGCCTTTAAGGTATACTGGGCGGGAACGATGAGCAGGATGCGCTTTGCGGCAAGCTCGCCCCTTTGCAGGGCCTGCAGGCGGTCTTTGATCTTATGAAAAACGGCAGACTCCAGCTGCTGCTGGCTGTCGGATGTAAATACTGTAAGCATATTTTTACCTCATATTGAAAAAAGTATAGCAAATTATGGTTGAAATTCATACAACATACTGCTATAATCACTATGTTATCAGCGCTGCGGTACAAAAGTCCGTACAAGATACAACGATATGGGGTATTGGCGCAGTTGGGAGCGCGCCACACTGGCAGTGTGGAGGTCAGGGGTTCGAATCCCCTATACTCCACCATATCAGAAAAAAGAGGTCCGAAGGGCCTCTTTTTTTATGTTCTGCAGAGAGGGATCCCTTGCAGGAACCCGATGCAGTTAGCGTCGAGCCGGCTTTGCAAAGGCATCCGGCCCGTCTGCGAACGAGCGCTGCTATGGCGGGGCGCTGCCCCTTCCCGCTGCCTTTTTCGGGCTGCTTGCCCGCCTGCCGTTTCTGCAATCTTAAAAATTTCGTAATCTTTGCCCCTGTTTTTCTGTAATATATTATTTGTACAATGAACTCACAAAAGGGGACCGATATGAACAACAACGAGATCAACATTTTAGTTGCCGACGACGACAAGGAGATCGCCCAAGCCATCGAGATCTATCTCAGAAATGAAGGCTACCGGGTATTCAAAGCGTTCGACGGCCTGCATGCGCTGGAGATCTGCGAAAAAGAAGACCTCCATCTGATCATCATGGACATCATGATGCCCAAAATGGACGGGATCCAGGCGACCATGCGCATTCGGGAAGATAAAAACATTCCCATCATCATGCTTTCCGCAAAATCCGAAGACTACGACAAGATCACCGGCCTGAACATCGGCGCCGACGACTACATCACCAAGCCCTTCAATCCGCTGGAGCTGGTCGCAAGAGTAAAGTCGCAGATCCGCCGGTTTACCGACCTGGGCTGCATGGCAGGGATCGACAGGGGAACCCTGATCACCTGCGGCGGTCTGATCATCGACAACGACGCAAAGCGGGTGGTTCTCGACGGCGAAGAGGTGCAGCTGACACCCACCGAATACGGCATTCTGAAATTTCTGACCGAAAACGCGGGGCGCGTCTATTCCATCGGCCAGATCTACGAGGCCGTCTGGAAGGAGCCCTCCTACAACGCCGAGAATACCGTTACCGTCCACATAAGACGCATCAGGGAAAAGATCGAAATAGACCCGAAAAACCCCAGATACCTGAAGGTCGTCTGGGGCCGGGGCTATAAGATGGAAAAACAGTAAGCGAGGTTTCTCATGGAAAACAACAGACCGAAAACCAATGCTGCGGGCCTTGTGCTCAGCTTTTTTCTGCAGCTTCTGTGCGCTCTGATCGGAGCAGCCTCTGTATTCGCCCTTTGCGCCTGGACCACTTTTTCCTACTATTTCGAGGTGGCCAGCGTCACCGATCCGTACATCACCCGCTATGCCATGCTGCATGTTGACAGCGGCATGGCTGCGCTCACCGACCGGCTGGCCGTCGCCGGCTTTGCGGGCGCTGCCCTTGCGGTGGTGATCGGCGTGCTGCTGATCTTTCTGGCAGGGCGCAACGTGCGCACCGAAGAGGGCGGTGTGTATCTTTGCTGGTGCGACCGCATCTGGACCGAGCTGCATCTGGCGTTCATCGCCATCGCCTGCGTGGGCGCCGCCGGAACTGTGGTCACTCTGCCCCGGCTGCTGGCTGCAGAGGATTTTCTGCATACCGGCATGTATGTGCCCATGGCAGAAATCTCCGAGCTGGTTTCCGGCATGTCGAACCTGGTCTTCTTCGGTCTTCTGTTCGCAGCAGCCACCCTTTTCATCTGGCTGGGCGGCATGGCCTTTCTTTCGGTCGTGCGTAAGCTGAAGGCCTCCAGCTTCTTTTCCACCGCACTGATCGGCAGGCTCTTCATTGCCCTGTACGGATTTTTCGCCAGAGCAGGAGAATCCCTTTATTCTGCCTTCTCTCCCAAAACGGCAGCCAAGATCCGCAACCTGCGGGAGGGCATGGCCCACATCCGCGCCGGCGAGCTGACCTATAAGATCCCCGTAGAGACGGGCAACAAGGGCCTGAAACGGGATCTTGACAATATCGCCGCTGCGGTCAACGACATCAGCAGCGCTGCCGACCGGGCCGTTCAGAACGAGCTGAAAAATACCCGCATGAAGACCGAGCTGATCAGCAATGTTTCCCACGATATCAAGACGCCCCTCACCTCTATCATCACCTATGTGGACCTTCTCAAAAAGGCAGACCCGGGCAGCCCTGAGGCCGCCCAGTATATCGACATCATCGATCAGAAGGCGCAGCGCTTAAAGCAGCTGACCGAAAATCTGTTCGATGCCGCCAAAGCCGCCTCCGGCAACATGCCCTGCCGCATCGAGTCCATCAATCTGGCAGAGCTGGTCAGTCAGGCCATCGGCGAGACCGATGAGAAGCTGCAGGCAAAGGGGCTGCAGGTGATCGTGACCAACAAGGCCGAAAATTCCATGGTCAAGGCCGACGGCCAGCTGCTGTGGCGGGTCATCGACAATCTTTTGAGCAACATCTGCAAATACGCCCTGCAGGGAAGCCGTGTCTACATCGACATCGCCCAGGTCAATACCTCTAAGGGAAGACCCTATGTGGGCCTGCAGGTGAAGAACATCTCCCGCGATCCATTGAACATCTCGGCAGAAGAATTGATGGAGCGCTTTACCAGAGGCGATGAATCGCGCAATACCGAGGGCAGCGGGCTGGGCCTTGCCATCGCCCGCGATCTGACCCAGCTGATGCACGGCAGCTTCGATGTTTCCGTCGACGGCGATCTGTTCAAGGCGCTGCTGGTTCTGGAGCAGGCATAGAAAAACACAGAAAAGCCCTTGAGAAATTGCAGAACAATGGTATACTGGTTGCCGTCGTCAGATATAAAATTTTGATAGGAGCTTTTATCCATGCCGAAAAAAACAGATCAAAGACCGGTCAATCAGGAGATCGACCGGGCATACGAAGAATATTCCAGCAAGTATTTCGAGCGTAAGCCGAAAGACGAATTCACCACCCTGCTTGCCGTCATCATCGGCTCGCTGCTGATGGGCTTTAACCAGAAGGTGCTGCTCAATGCCGGCAATCTGGTTCCCTCCGGAGTCAACGGGGTCGCCATTCTCTTTCAGAGAATCATGCTAAAGTTCGCGGGGGTCAGCATTCCCTTTACGCCCATCTCCCTTCTTCTTAACCTGGGGCCGATCTACATGGGCTTTAAGGCGGTGGGAAAGAAATTCACCCTGTATTCCATTCTTTCCATCGTGATCCTTTCCTTTACCACCGACCTGATCCCGTCGTTTTTCGTGACCGACGACCTGCTGCTCATCGCCATCTTCGGCGGTCTGATCCAGGGAACCGCAAATGCCATCCCCCTGAAGTACGGTGCCAGCACCGGCGGAACCATGTTCATCGCCATGTACTTTTCGGTGAAGCACAACATCAACACCTTTAACTACATTTTCGCAGCCAATGCGACGGTGATCCTCCTGTCGGGCCTGCTGTTCGGTATGGATTCGGCGCTGTATACCATCATCTTCCAGTTCGTATCCACCCAGGTGCTCAACTTTGCCTATAACAAATACGCGAAGAAGACCCTGTTCATCATCACCGATCAGCCCGATGAGGTATCTACCGCAATCATGGTCCGTACCCATCACGCCTGCACCGTCTTTTCCGGCAAGGGAACCTATACCGGCGAGCCCCGCCACATGGTCTATACCGTTGCGGGAGCAGACAATGTGCCGCTCATTTTCAACAGCGTGCACGAGATCGACAAAAACGCATTCATCAATGTGGTCAACACCGACAAGATCGACGGCAGATTCTTCTCCAGAGATTTTGCATAATACCTTCTCCCAAAAAAGAATTCCAAAAAAGGCGCTTTTCCATAAGGAAAGCGCCTTTTTTCTGCTGCCGTCAGATCGCCTGTCTGACATGCCGCTGCGCCGGCAGGTTTTTCGATCTGTCAAACGGGTATGCCTGCGAAGATTCTGTGCAAAACGAAATAATAAGTTGTTATATATCATCATGTTAATATTATCAGTAATAACACCGATTTTGCCTTGTGCATATTCATGCAAGGGAGTACAATAGTTTTATCACAATGCTACAAGTTATCGATACCGTATTTGTGCCGTTCGGACACCTCTCCGGCGCCCGCGGTTCTGACGGAAAAAGGAGATCATCATGACCAACGAACAAATCCTGAACTGTGCAAAAGAACTCGAAGACTACACCATTCAGTGCCGCCGCACCGTGCATACCTTTGCCGAAACCGGCGGAAACGAAGTGAAGACAAGAGCCTTCATCTGCAAGCAGCTGGAGGAAGACGGCATTCCCTATGAGCTTTTAGAGGGAACCGGCGTTCTGGGCATCATCGACAGCGGAAAGCCCGGTCCCGGCGTCGTGCTCAGAGCCGATATCGACGCCCTTCCCATGAAGGAAGAGCCCAACAATCTGAAGGGGCCCAGAGTCTGCATCTCCGAGAATCCCGAGACCTGCCATTCCTGCGGCCACGACGCCCACACCGCCATGCTGCTGGCCTCTGCAAGAGCGCTGGCGCAGCATAAAGACACCATGACCGGCAAGGTCTTTCTGGCCTTCGAGCAGGGCGAAGAAAACGGCAGCGGCATCGGTCCGATGCTGAAGGCTCTTTCCAAATACGACAGCGAGATCACCTGCTGCTGGGCCATCCACGTGCTCAGCCGCCTGGATTCCGGCCTGATCAGCATCGACGAAGGCCCCAGAATGGCAGCGGGCGCCGGCATCGACATCAAGGTCATCGGCAAGGGCGGCCACGGCTCCCGTCCCGACCTTTCCATCAACCCGGTCTTCTGCGCCGCAGCCATCACCACCAACGTAGCCACCGCCTGGGCAAACCAGATCCCCGCCGGCGAGACCGTCACCCTGGGCATCACCCAGATCAACGGCGGCGAGGTCGGAAACATCTTCCCCGACACCTGCGAGATCAAGGGCTCCATGCGCTATTTCAACCATGAGCTGGGTGTCAAGGCCGTCGATATCTTTAAGAAGGTCGCCGAGCACACCGCAGCCATGAACAACTGCCGCGTCGAATTCGGCCCCAGAATGATGGCCTTCGGACAGCCTCTGGTCAACACCTCCAAGTGGGCAAAGATGGCCCAAAAGGGCATCAGCGAGGTTCTGCCTGCAGGCAGCGTCGTTCAGACCGAGCCTCAGTACAGCTCTGAATCCTACGGTATGTATCTTTCCAAGTACAGCGGCATGATGTCGTGGGTCGGCGTCGGCAATCCCGAGGTGGGCGCAGGCGCGATCCACCACAACGGCTTTTTCGACATCGACGAAGCAGCCCTTAAGGTCGGTGTCATCTCCACCCTCAAATACGTCGCCTGCGTTCAGGAAGAAGAAGCATAAGAAAGACTTCCGCAGCGCTTGAAGAGCCGCCGTGCCCCATCCTGCGACCGTCCGCCAGTTTCGTTTTACACATAAGGAGAATTTCATGAAATACGTAAATCAGCTCAATTACCCCGAGATCCCCTATACCATGGGCGTCAACTTCGACTACGATATGTATCTGAAGCATAAGGATTTTCTTGAAAACAGCCCCATGAGCAAGGCGTTTCTTTCGCAATATACGTTCGAGCCGGGCATGAAGCCTGTCATTACCGAAGGCAATATGGCCGCTGCCGGCTGCGGTCTGTGCTGCGCCATCATGGCAGCAGACCGTCTGTTCACCGATGTTGACTACGATCTCTACGATGCAAGAGAGGTCTCCTACGCCAGCGGCGGAAACGGCTTTGTGGGCACCGATTACGAGGCCTTTGCTCCCGCATGGGCAGAGAAGATCGGCGCCAAGCTGCTGGTCACCAACGAAATGGCAGATGTCGACAAGTGCCTTGCCACCGGCGGCGTTGTCGTTGCTCTTTCCACCGGCGACAGAGATGGCTATGTAGGCGTATTCACCCACGGCGCCCACTACATCACCCTGATCGCCAAGGGCGAAGACGGCATGTATACCATTCTCGACCCGTCTCTTAAGCCCGGCAAGTACGATGAGCCCGGTCGCGAGGGCAAGGTCAGAGTCGACGGCAACATCATCTATGCCAGCGGCCAGACCATCGACGAGGATTGCCAGCTCTGGCTGCCCAGATTCTTCTGCTTTTGGAAGAAGTAGAACGCTCCCCGTTTGAAAAACAGTCTGCAGCCGGCAGAAGATCATCCGGTTACCGGCCCGTCGGGTGCCGCCGAAGGGCTTTGTAATAACGCAATTATTCCAAATCTTAAAAGAAAGGAGAAACACGAATGAAGTATGTAAATCAGCTGAATTATCCCGAAATTCCCTACACCATGGGTGTCAACTTCGACTACGACATGTATCTGAAGCATAAGTATCTGATCGACAACAGTGCCATCGGCAAGATGGGCACCTTCGAGCCGGGCATGAAGCCCCGCATCTTCGAGGGCAACATGGCTCAGGCCGGCTGCGGACTGTGCTGCGCCATCATGGTCGCAGACCGTTTGTTCACCGACGTCGATTACGATCTGCTCGACACCAGAGAAGTATCCTACGCCAGCGGCGGAAACGGCTTTATCGGCACCGACTACGAGGCATTTGCTCCCGCATGGGCCGAAAAGATCGGCGCAAAGCTTCTGATGACCAACGATCTTGCAGACGTTGACAGATGCCTTGCTACCGGCGGTGTTGCTGTTGCACTTTCCACCGGCGACAGAGAAAAGGACGGATATATCGGCGTATTCACCCACGGTGCTCATTACATCACCCTGGTTTCCAAGGGAGAAGACGGCATGTATACCATCCTCGACCCCTCCCTGAAGGAAGGAAAATACGACGAGCCCGGCCGCGAAGGCAAAGTAGTTGTTGACGGCAACATCATCTACGCCAACGGCCAGACCATCGACGAGGACTGCCAGCTCTGGCTGCCCAGATTCTATTGCTTCTGGAAAAAGTAGTCCCGCAAGTTATTATCGATATTTTTTAGGAGGAAATACCATATGGCAACTATGTCTACAGCGAATTTCGTATTGTGGATCTTCGCTATCATCCTTATCGGTTTCACCTTCGTTCAGGCAGGCCTCTTCGTTCGCAGAGCTCTGCAGTTCAACAAGAGAAACCACGTATTCTCCACCGAGGAGCTTAAGGGCATGGTAAAGACCGGTGCTATGGCTGCTCTGGCCCCCGGAATCAACACCGTATTCCTTGGACTCTCTCTCATGTCCATCACCACCTCTTCTTACATGTTCATGCGCTGCGGCGTTATCGGTGCTCCCTTCTTCGAACTGATGATCATCACCTATGCACAGCAGATCGCAGGCATCGATCTGGCGGCTACCGCTATGACTCCCTCTATCCTGACTTATCTGGTATTCGCATCTGCATTCGGCTGCGTATGCTTCGTTCTGGGTCCTGTATTCACCCTGAAGCCCATCGAAATGGCAGGTAAGCAGACCGAGAGCACCAAGCCGTCTCTGATCACCAGAGCTCTGCCCAAGGCAGCTTTAGGTATGATGTCCATGATGAGCTTCAACTACTTCGTTCAGGGCAAGGGCCAGGCATTCTCCTGGACCGGCGGCTTCATCGCAGCCTTCATCGTTTACACCCTGATCGGAAAGGGCAAGAAGGGACTCACCTCCTGGGCTCTGCTCATCTCCACCATTACCGGCATCCTTGTTGGCCAGCTGGCTGTAACATTCCTTGCTTAATTCGGAGGTAAAACCATGGAAAATGAAAACATCAATGTAACCGCAGAAACCTACGACAGAGAAGCAACAGAACTTGATTACAGAAAGACCTGGATGCCCCAGATCCACAAGATCGGACCCATCACCATGGTCATCGGTGCACTTCTCATGTTCGTTCCCGGTCTGTTCATGTACTTCGTCATGGGCTGGAACGAGGTTCCCTTCTCCAGCATCATCGCTTTCGCAGCATTTGTACTTCCTATGATGGGTATCAACCAGTTCACCGAACACCTTCAGTTCTACCCCCTGATGGGTGCTTCCGGTATCTACATGGGCTACCTGGCAGGAAGCTGCGCTACCTTAAGACTGCCCGTTGCTCAGTCCTGCGTTAACGCCTCCGGCGACGACGTTCTCTCTGCAAAGGGTCAGCTGGCTGCTACCATCGGTGTAGCGACCACCATCGTATCCAACATCATCATCCTGCTGCTGATCACTGTATTCGGTAACTTCATGCTCAAGATCATCCCCGTATTCGTAAAGGATGCTCTCGGCCTGATCACCTATGCGATCTTCGGCTACCTGCTCTGCATGAACCTGAGCTCTCAGGGCAAGGGCAACATCGCAAAGGGCCTTGCCGGCTCCTGGATGTGGATGGCTCTTGGTATTGCATTCCGCTTCGTCTTCAATGCCATTCCCGCTCTGAAGAACTTCGCAGCTCTGTGCGTACTGCTCAGCTGCCTGGTCTGCGCTATCATCTGGGAAAAGATGCAGGACAAGAAGGAAGCTGCATAAGCTCTCCGGCTGTTCTTGATAAAGCACAGCCCTGTTGAAACGAAATAAGACGCCTCCCCGCTGCGGGGAGGCGTCTTTTGTTTATTCGGGAAGGCAGAGCTCGCCGGAAAGGCGCGGCTGCAGAGCCGGCGGCTTGAGAGGCTCATTCAGAAGGTCCCGAGCCTTCATTTTCCAGCAGCAGAAGGGGATCACAGCAAAGAGCCCTGGAAAGGGCAAGCACATACTCGGCTCTTGCCCGGTTGATGTTCTTTTGCCCCTGTTCATATTGCTGCAGGGTCCTGACAGGAATGCCGGTAAGGCTTGCCAGTCCGGATTGGCTCAGCTCTGCTGCAAGGCGCCTGTTTTTCAGATTCGTTCCGGCTTTTCGCTGTACATAAAGCGAAGACATTCTGTCACAAAACTGACGGATATCCATCTCGTGAAACGGTGAATACAGCGTTCGTATCTCTTCGATGGAAATAAGTCCGGTGATCTGCGAAAAAGAAAGACAGGTCTTCCATTGGTAATACGCCAGTGCCCATCCGGTCCAGAATTCCTCGCTTTTCCCTTCCGAAAAGGAGGGCCTTGAATAATTCTGTTGTCTGTCGGTCGCCATCAGCGCAAGCTCTACCCCCGATTTACCGGCGATCACCGAGGCTTCGCCGCGTTCGAACCGTGCGGCTACCGGAGAGGCAAGAAATATCTCCCAATAGGTCGTCAGATCATAGTGCAGGTCGTAAACGGCATAATCGAGCATACTGCCGAGGGCGTTCCGAGCCTTTTCCAGATAGTTACTGTCGTAAGCGTTCGTCATCGGGTCTCATCTCCTCATCCAGGATCTGCGTGATGTAAAGGTCTCCCCGCTGTCGTTTATTGTGGCGGAAGTTAAAATATTCTTCTCTGGCTTTTCTGTCGCGGGTCTGTTTTTTCAGAAACCATTCCTGTGGAT
>JABUTE010000112.1 GCA_021443825.1 Bacillota bacterium | reverse complement strand
GTCTGCAGGCACCTACGGCAAACAACAAGCAGGAGGTCCATATCTCTGTCGTAAAGACCGATCATCCTGTCATCGAAGAAATGGCAACGGAATTTACACAGATCTCCGCAAGAGAAGGAGCCTTCCATTACGGAGCACCGGTTCTGGTATTTCTTTCCGCCGATAAGGATCTGAAATTCGCTGCCGTCGATGCAGGCATCTGCGTCGAGAACATGGCGCTGGCAGCCCAGTCTCTCGGTCTTTCCACCGTCATCATCGGCTGCTTATGGAAGCAGTTCGAAAGCGATAAGGCTGCCTATTACGGCGAAAAGCTGGGCTTCCCCGAAAACCACGTTTACCAGATCGCTCTGGCTTTGGGCTACAAGGATACCGAGAAGGAGCCCCACGAGGTCGACTGGAACACCCATGTGACCGTTGTGGAATAGTTTATTGGAACCAAACCGTTCAAATGCCCCTGCAGCTGCAGGGGCTTTTTTATGAAACAACGGGGGTGCATCCATCGCAGGAAGGGAGGAGGAAAGGACAGAAATAACGCATAAAGACGGTTTTTATAACAAATACTTCGGTATTATTTCGAATAATGTACAAATTTTATATTTATATTGACAATGCAGATATTATTGGGTAATCTAACTTTGTATTCACTTTTGTCATTTTGTTATTTTAGGGGGAATAATAGATGAATATCATCCAGATGCTCGAAAACAGCATGCCTCTTCTGACCGGCAAGCAAAAACAGATCGCCGGCTTCATGCTGAAGAATCCCAATGAAATGTGCTTCATCACCTTAAAGGATTTCAGCCATCAGGTCGGCTGCACCGAAGCAACAGCGATCCGCTTCTGTCAGAAGATCGGCTTTGAAAGCTTTTCTGATGCAAAAAATTCGTTCCGCGAAGTATTGGCACAGAGCAGCTTTGAAAGCCGCGGCGTAATGAACAGAAAGCTTTATGCATATACCTACGATGCCATCGAAAACGAAGATTTCGTCAAAAAGCAGATCGATCTGGAACGGAAATATTTCAACGATCTGATGGATAATCTCGATCTGGAAAAGGCCGATGCCATGGTCGACGAGATCCTGGCGGCCGATGCCGTTTACATTGTCGGCAGGGGCACCTCCTTTGCCGTCGCGGAGCTGATGCGCCGCAGACTGGCACTGTTCGGGGTCCGCGCCTTTGTGGTCAATCCGGAGGATACCACCTCTTTGCAGTCTGCTGTCAACGGCATCTCCGACAAAGATCTGTTCATCTTCCTCACGTTCCCCATGTATTATCTGCCCATTCTCAACATTGCGCGATATGTCAAGGAGCACGGGGCAAAGGTGATCGGATATACCGATTCCGCCGATTCGCTGCTGATCAAGCATTGCGATCATTACCTGCTCACCGGCGAGATCGAAAAGGGTCATTACTATTCCTACTCGTCTTTGATGGTCTATTTCAGCATCATTCTGACCATTCTGCAGGTCAAGACGAAAGACAGCAGCATCACCGAGTTTAAAAATGTTCTGGAAGAGATCTCCCATCCCGATTACCAGGGCAGCGATTATCAGGTGGTCGCACCCGTCACCGACAAGATCTGATCATAATAAAAAGAAAGCAAAAAGGCTCTGCGTTCCCCGGCCGGGGACGGCAGAGCCTTTATTTTTGTTTTTGCATTAGATATTGGAGAAGAAGGTGATGGCGCCGGAGACTGCCAGGAACAGATAGATCAGCTTCTTCATGGTGGCCACATTGATGCGGTCGATGATCTTAGAGCCTGCAGCCGCACCGATCAGCATGCCGCAGACACCGGGGATCACCAGCATCAGGATATCGGTGGTGATAATGCCGTTGATAAAGCGCAGGGCGTTGTTATAGATGTTGGTCAGCACGAAGAACAGCTGCAGGGTGCCCAGATACTTTTCCTTGTCGCTGTCGGTCGCGGCCAGCATATAGATGACCATGGGAGGGCCGCCGATGCCGAACAGACCGCTGGCAATGCCGGAGACCGTTCCGCAGATCATTGCGGAAACAAGATTCGCTTTGATCTTCAGCTTATCGGAAAAGAAGATGAAATAGATGGCGATCACGATGAGAAACAGGCCGAAGACGGCCTTCAGCTTTGTCATATCCATGCCGCTGACCGAGTTGATGCAGAAGGTCGCAGACGCTACATAAAAAACGGCCGGAACCAGGCAAAGCTTCAGGTCGGCGCTTTTGCGGTATTTCATGAACATGGTAAAGCTCTGCAGGATGCTGATCAGCGAAGACAGGGCGCTCGCCTTTGGGATCAGCAGAAACATGGGGAAGAACATCATGACGAAGATGCCGAAGCCAAAGCCGGTGGTCGACTGAATGATGCCGCCCAGAATCGCCGGTGTGAAGACCGACAGACATTGCATGGGAAAACTCATGAGAATCGATTCCTTTCTGAAACAGTTTCTAAAATCATTTTTAATAATAGCATTTACAGGGCTTTAAGGCAAACAGAAAAGCTCCCGATCCTGCACGGACCGGGAGCTTTTGTCTGTAAGGGAATGATGCTACTTGCCTGCCTTTTTGGTCAGTCCTTTAAAAGCTGCTGCCGCGTTTACAAGGCTTGCAGCTGTTTTGGTAAGGCTCTGGTTTCCTTTGATCATAGCATTGAGATTCTTGATGGATTCCGTCATATCGGCAACGGAACCCTTTGTTTGCTCTGCGAAGGTGCGGGCATCGGCGGCGATGATCTCTCCGTCGGCCAGAATATGATTCAGATGGGTCAGAACGGGAAGCAGCTTTCCGACCATAACGGTGAGATAGATCACCAAAACGATGGAGGCAATGATAAGAACAGCAAGAAGCAATTCCGTCAGAGTGATTGTAACCATAGAGATCCTTTCCGTAAAAAGCAGGAAAACTGCTCCTTACTTTCGTCATAGTACTTTCATGATACATCAAGCGAGGCAAATAATAAAGAAAATTCTGCTTTGCCGGCCTGCTGCCCCTTCTATCTATAATGGAAAATGGTAATGATCACAAATATTGGAAATATATGTTAATCATATATTGACAAATGGTAAATATTGGTTATAATAATGGTAAAATATGTAAAACAAAGAGGCGGTATGATGAAAATTAAAACAGTAATAGGAATTATGTTAATTACTTGCAGCCTGGTCGGACTGACCTACTGGGAGGTATGCGGCAGAGAGCAGCTCACCACAAGACCGGTGCTTGCGGCAGCATCCGAGCTTCCGAAGGGAACCATTCTGGCAGCCTCCGATCTGAAGCTGATCCATGTGGGCTCCGACGTCTATCCGCAGGGCAGTCTTGCTCCCGGGCAGGAAGCCCTTGCCGAAGGAAAAGCAGCTGCAGTCGATCTGCATCTCAATCAGCCCGTCACGGCAGAGCTACTTGAGGAGCAAACGCAGCTGTTTGAAGACGGCCAGTCGGTATTCTCCCTTCCCGGGGAATGGATCTATGCAAGACCTTCCTTTTTACGGGCGGGAGATACCATCGCCGTGTATCTGCTTCCCGAAAAGCAGAAGATAGGTTCCTTTACCATCGCATATGTGCGCGACAGCGCCGAGCAGGCGGTTCTGGGCGATGAAGATCCTAAAGACGGCGTTTTGAACCGCAACGGGGCCTCGGGGATCATCGCATCGGTAGAGATCTTATGCAAGCCCCGGGATTACTTTGCAATCTATGACCGGGCGATCAACGGTCCCGCGCCGCAGGCCCCGTTGGAAAGCGATGAATCCGAAGAAGCCCCGTCCTTCGAAGATGGCGAAGCGCCCGCGCCTGTATATGGATATGACGAGAGCATACCCTATGCCGGTGAGCCGCAGCTGTCTGCAGAGCCGCAGCCCTTCCTTCTTCTGGTACTGGAGGAGGCCGCCCCATGATCCTGTCATTTCACGGGGCAGACCATAAGACGGGCTGCACCATGCTGGCCATGTCGGCTGCCCGGCAGGCGGCAGAGCGGCTTACGGAGGGCAGGGTGCTGTATCTTTGCTGCTGCAGCGACGGGGGGTCGGTCTTTGCAGACGGCTCCTGCGTCAGCCTGGAAAGCTATCTTCCCTTTATCGAAGAGGGCAATACGGACTACGAGGAATTCGTCGAACGTTCCCGCTGGCAGGGAAGGCTGCATCTGGCAAAGGGCTTTCTTTTTCCCGGCGCGGGGCGCAGCATCCATCCGGATGCCGCCGGGGCATTTCTCGAAGGTCTGAAGCCATTTTTTTCCCTGATCATCTGCGATACCGGCTGCGAGCTGGATCACGGCTTTGCGCTGGGCTGCCTGATCCATGCCGATCAGGTCGTTGTCAATCTGGTGCTGCGAAAGCAATGCCTGCAGCGTCTGGCACTTCAGCAGGGCTATTACCGAAAACTGCTGCAGCAGCCGCTGCAGTTCGTGATCAACCGGGCAGGCCGCAGCCTGCTGTCAAGGGAGGCTGCCGAGGCTTTGCTGCCGCAGCCGGGCAGCGCCATTCTGATCAAAGAAAGCCCCTTCGGCGAGCTGGCGGAAACGGAAGAGCGCACTTTGCTGCAGTACGAAGACAGGGCTTACGCCCGTGGGGTAAGCAGCCTCATGGAACCTGTGCTTGCCAATTTACAGAAAGAGAGGACCGCTCATGAAGACATTTGATTTCAACGAGTATGCAGCGATGCCCAGGGCAGAGCAGGGGCAGCCGGCTTCTTCAAACGAGAGCACGGAGGCGTTCTTTCGCCTGTGCCTTCGGATCCGGGATGCCATGTTTTGCGACTGGGAAAGCCGTGAAAGCTCCCGCTCGGTGCTGGAGCTGCAGAAGAAGGCCATCATCGGTTATCCGAAGGAGCGGGATTATTTTAAGACTCGCATCCAGCAGCTGCTGCATGAGATGGAGCAGGAGAACTGCCCCTTTCCATCCTGGTATGCAACGCTGGAGGATGCCATCTACCAGGAGAACTGGGGGTTGGCAGGTCTTGCTCCATGGTTCCGGCCGGAGTATCGCTCCAGCAGCTCCGCAAAGATCATCGGAGGGCGCATCTATTTTATGCACGAGGGCAAAATGGTGCTGCAGCCCCAGCGCATCAGCCGGGAGCGCTGCGATCAGCTGATCAAGTCCTTCCTTCTGCTGACGCCGGAAGAGCGCATGGATAAAAATTACTACGAGACCTATCTTCTGGACGGGACTCGCGTCACGGTCTTTACCGAGCCCATGGCAAAGAAGGGACAGACCAGCATCATCTTTCGCCGCTACATCATACCGGCCCTCAGCTTTGAAGAGCAGGCGAAACGGGGCACCATTCCCAAAGAAGCCATTCCTCTTTTCCGCGCCATGGTAAGTACAGGCTTTAATACGGTCTTTCTGGGTGCGGTGCGCACCGCAAAGACTACCTTTCTTTCCACTTGGCAGAGCTACGAGGATCCCACTCTGGAGGGGGTCATGGTGGAGACCGATCCGGAGATACCCATGGATAAGATCCTGCCGCAGGCGCCCATCGTGCAGCTGATCGCCGACGGAGATGAGCTGAAAAAGATCTCCAAAAGTCTGCTGCGAAGCGACGCCGACTACTTTATCCTTGCGGAGGCCCGCGACGGCATCGCGCTGGATACGGCCGTCCGGCTGGCGGCAAAGGGCACCAAGCGGATGAAGCTGACCTTCCATTCCCGCCGGCCCGACCGGTTTCCGCTGGAGGCTGCCACCGAGATCGTCAAGCAGACCGGCGGCGACCTTCACCTGACCATGAACATGATCGCGTCCGGCTTTGACTATCTGTTTCACTTTATTCAGTTGGCCGATAAGCGGCAGAAAAGGCTCCAGGGCATCTATCAGATGAATCTGCTGCCGGATGGCGAGATCCTGGTGGAGCCAGTCTGTCTCTTCGATCAGAAGAACGAAAGCTGGACCTTCTATGACCGCATTGGCCCGGCCCAGCAGCTGTACGCAAGTGAGAGCGAGCCGGAAAGCTTTGCCCTGATGCAGAGTCTGCTGCACCGGCTGGCAGAAGCGTCTCCGATCAGGGGAGGTGCTGCAGATGGATCCTAACACGGCAGCAGGCTTTCTTTATACCGGTCTGGGGCTGCTTCTGTCTTGTGGGTTTTTGCTGGTGTTCGAAGAGAGCTTTTCTTTGTCGCTGCGCCGGCTGCTGGTTCGAAAGCGGCTTCACCGAAGTATTCGAAAGGAGGTCGTCCTTCCGCCCTGGCTCATCGGGCTGGGCAATCTGGCCTCCTCTGCGCTAGGCAAAGAGATCGACCCGCTGCGCGTTCTGTTTCTTCTGGGCTTTCTTTTTCTTGCGGTGCTGTGTCTTACCGTTCGCATCCTCAAGCCCTTCTTTGCCCTTGGGCTGTCCCTTATCGCTGCCGGGTTTCCCGTTCTTCTTCTGGCTGCCGGACTTTCCTGTCAGCAGAGCAAAAGCAGCAGGGAGGGCATTGCACTTGCAACAGAGCTGAGCCGCCGCTACCGCATGGAAAACCGCAATATCTATCAGGCGCTGGAGCAGCTGGTGGCATCCGACGGTGATTTTCCCATCTGCCGAAAGCACATCTACCGGCTGCTGCTGCATCTGCGGGCTTCGGCAAGCCCGGCTGAGATCCGTTCGGCCTGCGATGCCTTTGCATTTGCTCTTGGCACTGTCTGGGGCAGTATGCTGGCGGTATGTATCCGCGTTGCGGCCGAGAAGGGCACTGATATCTCCGAAGGACTTACGGATATCGTGGTGCAGCTGAAGAGTGCCAACCGCAGGTCGGAGGAACGCAAACGGCTCAATTCGGAAGCGGCCCGCATGACCGTCTGGCTGGTGCCGGTGCTCTATGTGGCAACCATGGCGCTGGCTGTGGGTTATCTGGACATGAGCGGCGAAGAGCTGATGAAAAATCAGTTCCGCACCCCGGAGGGTCTGCTGTTCTTTTCGGTGAGTGTCTTTCTGTTTCTGTTCAACCGGGTGGTGCTGAAGCTGGTCAGCGCCCAGAAGCTGGATTATTAAAGGAGGGTCTATGAACGGGATATCCTTTTTGCTGATGCTTTTGTTCTGGGCAGGCGTCTGGCTGCTTTTGTGCAAACGTCCGATGGAGTTAAAGGAGCGGGCGCAGCTGCAGCTTTCCGGCTACCGCCGGCTGCAGAAGAAACGCGGTGCGGCCGGTCTCTTCGCAGAGCTTCGAAAACGACTTCTGCAGGAAAAAATGGAAAAAGAACTGGCAGAGAGCCTGGCCTATATCAAAAATCTCGTCGTGCTGGGCCGCGGCCGGTCGATCAGCGCCGAGCTTTTGCTGACAGAGCTGGCCGATGCGACCTCGGTGCTGTCTTCCATCTATCTAAACATGGCGTCGTGGCTGAGCCTCAACGAAAAGGAGGCGGCAGCAAAATGCTTTTCCGACAGCTTTGACACCGGCTATGCCGTGGAGATCGGACGGTTTCTTGCCGGCTGGGAGGACATCTGCCCGCAGGAGCTTCTTCCTGCCGTCGAGCTGTACCAAAGCGCCCTGCGGGAGGAGCGTCAGACCCGGCAGTCGCAAAAAGACGAAATGATCAGCGATCTGATCTATTTTCCTGTGGTCATGAACTGCATGGCCGTTTTGCTGAATTTTATCTATGTCGTCTATTTTTTATCGCAAAAGGAGGCTCTGGGGCTTCTCATGTCTTAGGGCGCAACTGAAAAGGAGATATGTCAAATGAAACAGCTTATCGTTCTGATCTCCACTATGATCCTGGGGATCGCCATCGCCGCCCTTGTTCTGGGCTTTAAAACGGATGCAGTCAGCATGGCCGATTCTGTGTCCGGTCAGATGAATACCATGATCACCCAATTCAGCGAAGGCAAGTAAGCCATGAAGCAGCTGATCGTCATGACGGCATCTATCCTGCTGGGCATCGCCCTCTTTCAGCTGATCGCAGGCCCCGGACCCGGCAGCATCTATCATACGGCAGGGCAGCTGTGGCAGCAGGAGCTGCAGCTGCGCACCGTTCGCAGCGAAAGGAGCTTTTTATGAAGCAGTTTATCGTGCTTTGCGCCGTTCTGCCTCTGCTCATGGTCTTCCTGCTGCAGTTTGCTTTAGACCAGCAAAACGATGTGCGCATAGGCATCGTAAACGATATCGTCTATGCCGCAAAGGAAGAAGCAAAGCAGGAGGGCTGCTTTACAAAAGAGATCCAAAGCCGCATGCGTGAACAGATCGCCGGCCGCCTGCATGTCAGCCCCCAGGAGATCCGGATCACGGCGACCGAGACTCCCCGTTACCGGATCACCGAAACGGAGCACCTTACGGAAAGCCGGATCCGTCGGGGCATGATCGAATATGAGGTCATCGTTCCCGTGGGGCCGCTCATGGCCGGCCGGTCGCTGTTCGGCTTAAAAGAGCAGGACAATATCTGCTGGTGCACCGTTGCGGGCAGCACACCCAGCGAAAGGCTTCGCCGATGAAGACCTTTCTCGTTTTTCTTGCTCTGGTGCTGCTGTTTACCGGGTTTTTGGTCTATACCGCCGATCTGTCGTTTTATCTGCGGCTGCAGAGCGAGCTGAAGACGGCTGCCGAGGAATGTGCCGATGCAGCCGCTTTGATGAGCGATAGCCGCTTGCTGGGCGAGGGACTTTTGGTGATCGATCCTGCGGGAGCCCTGCAGGTGGTCTCGGTGCTGGCAAAGGATGCCCGGGAGCGCTTTCCTGCGGGGGGCAGCATCTCGTTTGATCTTCAGCTGTTTGACGATGAAAAGGGCTACGAGGGCTGCCGTGCTTTGGGAATCGAGGAGGGCAGGCCTGCCGCTTATGTTTGCCTGACATATACCGGCGACGATCTGTTTCGCCTCCCGTCGATCCGCTGCTGCCAGATCGTGCGAAGCGCCGTCTATCAATGGGAGTATGGGTTGACAAGCCATTAAAAGAGTATATAATTTTGTTAATTATGTATATTACTCTGACCATGGAGGTTGAAATGGCTAAAAGTATTAAATTTGACACGCTTGAAGAGAAAAAGCTTGTATGGCATACAAGTTCACATATTCTTGCCAATGCGATCATGAGACTTTTCCCCGACGCCAAATTCGGTATCGGTCCTGCAATTGATAACGGCTTTTACTACGACATCGATCTGGAGCACAAGTTTACCGAAGAGGATCTGGTCGCCCTGGAAGCCGAAATGGCAAAGATCGTAAAGGAAGAGGTCCCTCTCGTACGAAAGGAAATGAATCGCGACGAGGCTCGCAAATATATGGAAGACAAGGGTGAGATCTACAAGGTCGAGCTGATCAACGATCTTCCCGCGGATGCGGTGATCACCTTCTATGAACAGGGTGATTTCGTCGATCTGTGCGCCGGCCCTCATCTGGATACCACTGCAGGCATCAAGGCCATCAAGCTGCTGAGCATCAACGGTGCCTATTGGAGAGGCTCTGAAAAGAACAAGATGCTGCAGCGTATCTACGGCATCACCTTCCCCAAGAAGAGCATGCTCGACGACTATCTGACCAAGATCGAAGAGGCAAAGAAGAGAGACCACAGAAAGATCGGCAAAGAGATGGATCTGTTCATGCTCACCGATGAAGGTCCCGGCTTCCCCTTCTTCCTGCCCAAGGGCATGATCATCCGCAACGAGCTGGAGTTCTTCTGGAAGCAGGAGCATGTTAAGCGCGGCTACGATGAGATCAAGACCCCGCTCATCATGAATGAGCAGCTCTGGAGGACCTCCGGCCACTGGGATCACTATAAAGACAACATGTACTTCACCAAGATCGACGATGAGGATTACGCTATCAAGCCCATGAACTGCCCCGGCAGCATTCTGGTCTACAAGCGCAAGATGTACAGCTACAGAGACTTCCCCATCCGTCTGGGCGAGATCGGACAGGTGCACCGTCACGAGCTGTCCGGCGCTCTTCACGGTCTGTTCCGCGTGCGCACCTTCAATCAGGACGACTCTCATATCTTCATGCTGCCCGAGCAGATGGAAGAAGAGCTGGTCAACCGGATCCAGTTCATCGACGATGTCTATAAGATGTTCGGCTTCAACTATAAGGTAGAGCTGTCGACCAGACCGGAAGACAGCATGGGCACCGAAGAAGAATGGAACGCAGCAGAAGCTGCCCTTAAAAATGCCATGGACAAGATCGGCAAGGAATATGTCATCAATCCCGGCGACGGCGCTTTCTACGGTCCCAAGCTGGACTTCCACATCGAAGACTCCATCGGCAGAACCTGGCAGTGCGCTACTATTCAGCTGGACTTCCAGATGCCCCAGCGCTTCGACATCACCTACATCGGTGCCGACGGCGAAAAGCACAGACCGGTCATGTCTCACTCCGTTGTATTCGGCTCCATCGAACGCTTTACCGGCATTCTGATCGAAAACTTCGAAGGAAAGTTCCCCCTCTGGCTGGCTCCCGTTCAGGTCAAGCTGCTGACCGTCACCACTGCCCAGAACGAATACGCGCTGAAGCTGGCCGACGAGATGAAGGCCGCCGGTCTTCGTGTCGAAGTCGATACCAGAAACGAAAAGATCGGCTACAAGATCAGAGAAGCAAGAAACCAGAGAGATTCCTATCTGGTCGTCATCGGACAGAAGGAAGTGGAATCCGAAGTCTTCGCCTCCCGTTCCAACAAGAGAGGCGAGCTGGAGCCCATGGCAAAGGCAGATTTCATTGCCATGCTGCAGGAAGAGATCCGCACCAAGGCCCTGTAAGCTCTTATCAACGACCCCTGAAACGCAAAGACGCGATGCCTGTGCACCGCGTCTTTTTTCGTGCAAAAACAGAGGGGATTTCTTCACGGAATCGTCAAAGAATTCTTGGCGAAAATGATTGACAGAAGGGATCGATAAAGGTATAGTAATCGTAGTTGTTAGCACTCAAAACAAAAGAGTGCTAACAAGACAGGCGGACAGGAGGGCAAAGCAAAATGGAACTGAACGAGCGAAAGCTTCAGATATTACAGGCAATCGTTGCAGACTTCATCTATTCTGCCGAGCCGGTAGGAAGCAGGACCATATCCAAAAAATACGATATGGGTCTGAGTCCTGCAACCATCCGCAACGAAATGAGCGATCTGGAGGAAATGGGCTATCTGACCCATCCTCATACCTCGGCAGGCAGGGTCCCTTCCGACAAGGCCTACCGTCTGTATGTGGATAAGCTGATGGGCTCCTCCGAGCTGGCAGAAGACCGCAAGGCCCTCATCGAAGCACAGCTGCAGCAGGATGCGGCAGAGCTGGACGATACCATCGAAAAGGCCGCGAGGATCCTTTCCGATATGACCAATCTGGTGTCCTTTGCCATCACTCCCAGCGGAAGAGACGATACTCTTAAATACATCAATCTGCTGCCCGTCGACGAGCGCACCATCGTGCTGATGATCGTATCCGACGACGGACAGATCAGCAACACCGCTGTAAAGCTGTCCTGCGGGTATACTGAAGAAAACCTGCAGCTCATGTCGAAGGTCATGACCCACAACTTCAAGGGCAAGAGCGTCAACGACATTCTCACCATGAATATCATCGACTCGCTGAAGACCGATCTTTCCGCTATGGAAGGTCTTACCGGAGATGTGGTTCCCAGCTTCCTGCAGACGCTGGAAAAAATGCTGGATGTGGATCTTTACATGGATGGCTATACCAACATTCTGTCTATGCCCGAATACAGCGATGTGAGCAAGGCCAAAAGCTTTCTTGATACCCTGAAGGCCAAGGAGCATTTCACCGAGGTGCTGGTCAACCGCGACAACGGTCTCATCATCACCATCGGCGACGAAAACTCCGAGCTGAAGGACTGCAGCCTGATCACCGCCGATTACCGGGTCAACGGCAAGCTGGTCGGAAAGCTGGGCGTCATCGGCCCGACCAGAATGAAGTACGCAGAGATCGCTTCTGTAATTCAATACATTACAGATAATCTGAGCAAAACATTCGAAATAACAGGAGACATGACAGATGACAGAGAACATCAATAAAGATGCCATCGAAGAAGAAGTGACCGGCGAAGAAGAAGCACAGCCCGGTGCACAGGAGACCTGCGGCGAAGCCCCTTCCGAAACCGCAGAGGAAGCGCAGCCGGAAAAGAAAGAAGAAGACGAAGATCTTCAGAATAAATTCTTAAGGCTCAATGCAGACTTTCAGAATTTCCGCCGCAGAGCAGAAAAAGAAAAGCACGACATCTATGCCTATGCCAACGAAAACATCGTAAAGCAGCTGCTGGATGTGATCGATAATTTTGAAAGAGCGACTGCCGTTGAAACGGCCGACGAAAAGTATAAAGAGGGCATGATGCTCATCTTAAAGCAGCTTCAGGACGTCCTGGAAAAAAACAATGTTGAAGAGATCGAAGCCTTAGGACAGGCCTTTGATCCAAACGTTCACAATGCTGTCATGACCGAGGCGGCGGAAGCCGAAAGCGGCACTGTCACTAAGGTCTTTCAGAAGGGATATATGTTAAATAAAAAGGTTATTCGCCCGGCAATGGTCGTTGTGGCGCAGTAACCGGAATTAAGAATATCGGAGGATATTAAAAAATGGGTAAAGTAATTGGAATCGATTTAGGTACCACCAACAGCTGTGTTTCCGTACTGGAAGGCGGCGAGCCTACCGTTATCGCAAATGCGGAAGGCTATCGGACCACTCCCTCTGTCGTTGGCTTCACCAAGGGCGGCGAACGTCTGGTCGGCGAGACCGCAAAGCGTCAGGCCGTGACCAACCCGGAGAGGACCATCTCTTCCATCAAGCGTCATATGGGCAGCGACTATACCGTTACCATCGACGGAAAGTCCTACACCCCGCAGGATATCTCTGCCATGATCCTGGCAAAGCTGAAGACCGATGCCGAAGGCTATCTGGGCGAAAAGGTCACCGAGGCAGTCATCACGGTTCCCGCCTACTTCTCGGACAGCCAGAAGCAGGCCACCAAGGATGCCGGCAAGATCGCAGGCCTTGATGTAAAGAGGATCGTCAACGAGCCGACCGCAGCAGCTCTTGCTTACGGTCTGGACAAGGATACCTCTTCTCATAAGATCCTGGTATACGATCTGGGCGGCGGCACCTTCGATGTATCCATCCTGGAGCTGGGCGACGGTGTATTCGAGGTTCTTTCCACCAACGGCGATACCATGCTGGGCGGCGACGACTTCGACAACGTTTTGATGAACTTCATGGCAGATGAATTTGCCAAGGAAAACGGCGTCGATCTGCGTGCCGACAAGATGGCTCTGCAGAGACTGAAGGATGCCGCAGAAAAGGCAAAGAAGGAGCTCTCCTCCAGCCAGGTCAGCAATGTCAACCTGCCCTTCATCGCCATCAGCGCCGAAGGCCCTCTTCACATGAACATGGACATCACCAGAGCCAAGTTCGAGCAGCTGACCGCACACCTGGTGCAGCGCACCATCGAACCTATGAAGAAGGCCATGGCCGATGCCGATGTGACCAACAGCGATATCGACAAGGTCATCCTGGTCGGCGGCTCCACCAGAATTCCCGCCGTGCAGGCTGCCGTTAAGAATGTTACCGGCAAGGAGCCCTTCAAGGGCATCAATCCTGACGAATGCGTTGCCATCGGCGCAGCCATTCAGGCAGGCGTTCTCACCGGCGAGGTTAAAGACGTTCTGCTTTTGGATGTTACTCCTCTGTCCTTATCCATCGAGACTCTGGGCGGCGTAGCCACCAGACTGATCGAACGCAATACCACCATTCCCACCAAGAAGAGCCAGGTATTCTCCACTGCAGCCGACAACCAGAGCGCCGTCGACATTCATGTAATGCAGGGCGAACGTCAGATGGCTGCCGACAATATCACTCTCGGACGCTTCCAGCTGACCGGAATTCCTCCAGCCCCCCGCGGCATTCCTCAGATCGAAGTCACCTTCGATATCGACTCCAACGGTATCGTCAATGTAAGCGCAAAGGATCTGGGCACCGGCAAGGAGCAGCGGATCACCATCACCTCCTCCAGCAAGCTTTCGGAAGAAGAGATCAATCAGAAGATCAAGGAAGCCGAGCAGTATGCCGAGGCCGATAAGGCAAAGAAGGAAGCCACCGAGGTCCACAACCAGGCCGAGACTCTGATCTACGAGACCGAAAAGAACCTGAAGGAGCTGGACGGCAAGCTGGAGGCAGCGCAGGTCGAAAAGATCAACGCTGCCAAGGAAGCTCTTTCTAAGGCGATGGAGGCCGGCAATACCGAAGAGATCAAGGCGAAGATCGAGGCCCTGACCAACGAGTACCATGTCATCTCCACCAAGCTCTACGAGGAAGCTGCCAAGGCCCAGCAGGCACAGGGCGGTCAGGCAGGTCCCGATATGGGTGGCTTTAACCCCAACATGGGCGGTTTCAATCCCAACATGGGAGGTTTCAATCCTAACATGGGCGGACAGAATGCTCCCAGCCACGACGACAATGTGGTAGATGCAGATTTTGAAGTCGTAGACGACGAACCCAAGTAAGCGGCTGATCGGAGAGGCAAATGGCAGAAGAAAAACGGGATTATTATGAGGTCCTGGATGTCCGAAAGGATGCTTCCGAGGCTGAAATAAAATCTGCATTCAGAAAAATGGCAATGAAATATCACCCGGACAAAAACCCGGGTGATAAAGAGGCCGAAGAAAAATTCAAAGAGGTCAACGAGGCATATTCTGTCCTTTCCGATCCTGAGAAGAAAGAAAAGTATGACCGTTACGGCTTTGCAGGCGTCGATCCCTCGGCCGGCGGCTTTGGCGGCTTTGAAGGGGGCTTCGGCGGCTTCGAAGATATCTTCAATATGTTCGGCGGCTTCGGAGGCGGCTTCGGCAGCAGCTATTCCCGCAATGCTAATGCGCCCAGAAAGGGCCGCGATATCGAAAAGCGCATGAATATCACCTTCGATGAGGCGGTATTCGGCTGCCATAAGACGATCCGCCTTTCCAAGGATGTGGTATGCGACACCTGCCACGGCTCCGGCGCAGCCCCCGGAAGCTCCAAGAAAAAGTGCTCCGTCTGCGGAGGCACCGGTCAGGTAAGGACGGTTCGCAGCACCATGTTCGGACAGATGCAGCAGGTATCCGCCTGCTCTGCCTGCGGAGGCACCGGCGAGGTCAACGAGAATCCCTGTTCCGATTGCTCGGGCACAGGCCGTGTTCGCAAGACCCTGAACATCAATGTGGATATTCCTGCCGGTGTGGATGACGATTCGGTCATCACCTTAAGAGGGCAGGGCCAGCCCGGCAGCAACGGAGGCCCGGCCGGCGATCTGTACATCGTTCTGTCGGTGGCAAAGCACGATATGTTCGTTCGCAAGGGCGATGATCTGTGGCTGCAGCTTCCGGTCACCTTCACCCAGGCAGCACTGGGCGATGAGGTCACCATTCCGGGCCTGAAAGACAAGCTGTCCTGCAAGATCCCGGCAGGGACCCAGCCAGGCACGGTGCTTCGCCTGAAGGGAAAGGGCGTTCCCAACGTTCATACCCATCTGCCCGGCGACATGTTCGTTGAGGTCAACCTGGAGGTTCCTACCAAGCTGACTGCTGAGCAGAAGGAGCTGATCCGTCAGCTGGGAGAGTTCTCCAACACCGACGGCTACACCAAGCGCAACAAGTTCATGGACGGCTTAAAGGAGCTGTTCAAATAGGAAAAGCATTTACAGGATCTGCCGCCATGGGGTATACTGATTGGCAGGTCCTGTTTTTTATTGCCCAGATCATGCTGCTTTGCAGCGGAAAAGGAAATTCGAGCCATGTATGCACTGGTCATCAATCCCGGTTCCACCTCTACGAAGGTCAGTCTGTTTCAGGATGACCGGGAACTGTTTCAAAGAAGCGTCTTTCACGATGCGCCTCAGCTTTTGCCTTTTCCCACGGTAAACGACCAGATCCCCTTTCGAAAGCAGCTGATCTTAGACATGCTGAAGGAATACGGCGTCGCACCCGCGCAGATCGACCTTTTTATCGGAAGAGGGGGCAGCGCCCAGCCGCAGGCCGCCGGCGTTACCCGGATCGACCGGCTTCTCTACGAGGATACGAAAAATGCCGTCGGCGGAAGCGACCATCCGGCCAAGCTGGGAGTGATGCTCGCCTATGAGCTGGGCATGGAATACGGGGGGCGGATGTATACCTTAAATCCCACCAATGTAGACGAGCTTTGCGATCTTGCCCGCATTACCGGCATCAAAGGGGTCTACCGAAACGCCCAGTCCCATGTGCTGAACCAGAAGGGCGTCGCGCTTCTTTGCGCTGAAAAGCTGGGTAAAAAATACGAAGACTGCAATTTCGTCGTCAGCCACATCGACGGCGGCATCACTGTCAGCGCCCACGACCACGGCAGAATGGTCGACGGCAATGTGGGCTCCGGGGGAGAGGGTGCCTTTACCCCGACCCGGGTGGGAACCATTCCTGTGCTGCCCCTGCTTGATTATATCGAGAGCCATTCCATAGAAGAGGTGCGCCGCATGTGTTCCCGCGCCGGCGGCTTTGTCAGCCATTTCGGAACCTCTGACGCCGATAAGGTGGTTGCCATGGCAAAGAGCGGCGACAAAAGGGCCGCCCTCATCTGGGATGCCATGATCTATCAGATCTGCAAGGAGATCGGCGCCATGAGCACGGTGTTGAAGGGCAGGGTGGATGCCATTGTTCTGACGGGAGGCTTTTGCCGCTTTGACGACCTGCTGCAAGGCATCCGGGATCGGTGCGGATGGATCGCTCCCGTTCATGTCTATCCCGGCGAGGTGGAGCAGGAGACCTTGTATCACGAGGTGATGAAGGTGGAGCGGGGCGAGGCGCAGCCCCTCGTCTATACCGGAGAGCCCGTTTGGAAGGGCTTTGACTGGGAATAGGTTTTTCCCCCTGATATCGAATAAGCAAATAAAAAACCGCAAGGCAGGTTTGCTGCCTTGCGGTCGTTCTGTTTTTGGAGTCTTTCTTATCCGGAGCAGGTGCTTTTAGCACTTGGGCTGGGGAATGGGAACTTCCTTGGGAATGGGGCACTTATAGGTCTTGCCGTTCATCATCTGATCGAATTCTGCCTTGGCTTCTTCCACCTTCTTGGGATCGGCAAACAGCTTCAGAGCCGAGACGGCGCAGGCCTTGGCACCGTAGATCATTCCCTTGTGGCCGATGCTCATGCCGGCGCAGGAGGTGATCTGCCAGGAATGGCCGGGTGCTGCGGCATTGTAGGTGGCCGTCATGATCATACCGGTCGGGCAGATGTGAGCAACGTCTGCAACGTCGGAGGAGCCGCCGCCAACCTCGGTGGAGAGAACGAAGGGCATGACGTGGTTAAAGATGGGGCCGTCTGCCAGGATCGGGGTATCCTTGACCGCTTCGTATCTGGGCGATACCTTGTTCAGCTCATCGGCGAACTTCAGCTCTTCTTCGGTATAGGTGGGAACTCCTACCTCTTCCAGCGCTTCGGTGCAAAGCTTGCCCATGTAGACGCTGGGAACGCTGTTGTAGCAGCCGCCCAGGAATTCGACTTCCAGCTCGGTCTCGGTCATGTGAGCCGCACCCTCTGCCACCTTGACCAGACGGTCATAGGTCGCTTCGATGTTCTCTCTGGAAAGACCGCGTACATAATACCATACGGCAGCCTTATCGGGAACGATATTGGGAGCGGTGCCTGCTTCCTTATAGGAATAATGGATGCGGATGTCGGAGGTGACATGCTCTCTTAAGTAGTTGGCACCGACGCTCATCAGTTCGGCAGCATCCAGTGCGGAGCGGCCGTTGTGGGGGTCGCCGCCGGCGTGAGCCGTTCTTCCCTTGAAGTGGAAGATGGCGGAGTTGAGTCCGTTGCCGTAGCCGTTGATCGACATATTGAAGGCGCTGCCGTGCCATGCAAAGCAGGCATCCAGATCGGCGAAGGCTCCTTCTCTTGCCATGAAGACCTTACCGGTGAGGACTTCTTCTGCGGGGCAGCCGTAGAAGACGATGGTTCCGGGCAGGCCGCTCTTCTGCAGCTCTTCTTTTACGCCGACGGCCGCTGCCAGACATGCTACATCCAGCAGGTTGTGGCCGCAGCCCTGACCGGCAGCGCCCTCGCAGACGGCTTCCTTGGTGGTCTGCACCTTCTGAGACAGACCGGGCAGAGCATCCAGCTCACCCAGAAGTCCGATAACGGGGTGGCCGCTGCCGTAGCGTCCGACGACGCAGGTGGGCAGATTATAAGCGCCGACCTCTACCTCGAAGCCGTATTCCTTCAGCAGCTCGGCCGTCCATGCGGCTGCCTTGACTTCGTTGTATGCAGTCTCGGGCTCGTTCCACATCTTCTGCGCCAGTTCGATCATCTTAGCGCTTTCTGCATCGATCTTATTGATCGCGATAGATCCAATCATTTTGGGATCTCCTTTCTGTAAAACCTTTGAAAAAGGCCTTGCCGAAGAACGGTAAGGCCTTATGCATTTTTCTGCGTTGTTCCGGCAGAACCGGATATGAAATTACTTGGCGACGGGCTGGGGAATGGGGATCTCCTTGGGGATGGGGCACTTGTAGGTGCGGCCTGCCATCAGCTGGTTCCATTCCTTCTTTGCTTCTTCCAGGTGCTTGGGGTCGGCGAACATCTTAAGAGCCGATACGGCGCAGGCCTTTGCACCGAAGAGCATGCCCTTGTAGCCGATGCTCATGCCGGCGCAGGCAGCGATCTGCCAGCTGTGTCCGGGTGCCGCATAGTTGTAGGTGGCGGTGCGGATCATGGTGGTGGGGCAGATAGCCATAACGTCTGCAACGTCGGTGGAGCCGCCGCCAACGGTGGTATCCCATTCGTAGGGCTTTACGATGTTGTAGATGGGGCCGTTCTTGAGCACGGGGTCATTCTGTAAGGCTTCGAATCTGGGGCTGTTGTGATTCAGCTCGTCGGCGAACTTCAGCTCTTCTTCGGTATAGGTGGGAACACCGATCTCGTTCATCGCCTCGGTGGCCAGCTTGCTCATGTAGGTGCAGGGCATGGTGTTGTAGCAGCCGCCCAGGAACTCGATCTCCAGCTCGGTCTCGGTCATGTGAGCGGCGCCTTCGGCTACCTTGACCAGACGGTCATATGTATTTTCGATGTTCTCTCTGGAGAGTCCGCGAACGTAATACCATACGGCAGCCTTATCGGGAACGATATTGGGTGCGGTACCGGCTTCCTTATAGGAATAGTGGATGCGGATGTCGGAGGTGACATGCTCTCTCAGATAGTTGGCACCGACGCTCATCAGCTCGGCAGCATCCAGTGCGGAGCGACCGTTGTGGGGATCGCCGCCGGCGTGGGCGGTTCTGCCCTTGAAGTGGAAGATGGCGGAATTCAGACCGTTGGAAACGCTGTTGGCCGTCATATTGAAGGCATTGCCGTGCCATGCGAAGCAGGCATCCAGCTCGTTGAAGGCGCCTTCTCTTGCCATGAAGACCTTACCGGTGAGAACTTCTTCTGCGGGGCAGCCGTAGAAGATGATGGTGCCGGCCATGCCGGTCTTTTCCATTTCTTCTTTAACGCCGATGGCACCTGCAAGGCAGGCAACATTCAGCAGGTTGTGGCCGCAGCCCTGGCCGGGAGCGCCTTCACAGACGGCTTCCTTGGTGGTCTGCACCTTCTGTGACAGACCGGGAAGGGCATCCAGCTCGCCTAAAAGTCCGATGACGGGATGACCGCTGCCGTATCGTCCGACGACACAGGTGGGCAGATTGAAGGCGCCGACGGTGACTTCGAAGCCGTATTCCTTCAGGATCTCTGCCGTCCACTTGCAGGCGTTGACTTCGTTATATGCAGTTTCGGGAGTATCCCACATCTTCTGCGCCAGGTCGATCATCTTAGCGCTTTCTGCGTCGATCTTGTTGATTGCAATAGATCCAACCATTGTTTTTCTCCTTTGCTTAAATGCTCACTTTTGAAATCAGGCCTTGCCGGACATGCGGTAAGGCCTGATGCAATTACTGTCTTTCGGGCAGCGTTATGCGATTACTTGTTAGCGGGCTGGGGAATGGGAACTTCCTTGGGGATGGGGCACTTGTAGGGTCTGCCGCCGGTGACCTGCATGAATTCGTCCTTGCAAGCCTGCAGCTTGGCAGGATCCTCGATCAGCTTCAGTGCGGTCAGAGCACAGCCCTTTGCACCGAAGATCATGCCCTTGTAGCCGATGCCCATGCCGGCGCAGGAGGTGATCTGCCAGCTGTGGCCGGGAGCTGCTGCGTTGTAGGTAGCAGTGCTGATCATGGTAGTGGGGCAGATGAAGGTGACATCGCCGACGTCGGTGGAGCCGCCGCTCTTGATGTCGGTCCACTTCCAGTCAGGAACGGTGTTGAAGATGGGGCCGTTCTTCAGCAGACCGGTTGCGGTTGCTTCTGCGAACTTGGGGCTCTTCTTGTTCAGTGCATCGGCAAATGCCAGCTCTTCTTCGGTGTAGGTGGGAACACCGATCTGCTGCAGGCACTCGACTGCCAGGTTGGACAGGGTGTGATTGGGCTTGGTGTTGTAGCAGCCGCCCAGGAACTCGATCTCCATCTCGGTCTCGGTCATGTGAGCAGCACCTTCGGCGACCTTGATCAGTCTGTTATAGGTGTCTTCGATGGTGTCTCTGGAAAGTCCGCGTACATAGTACCATACGGCAGCCTTATCGGGAACGATATTGGGAGCAGTGCCGGCTTCCTTGTAGACATAGTGGATACGGATATCGGAGGTGACATGCTCTCTTAAGTAGTTGGCACCGACGCTCATCAGCTCGGCAGCATCCAGTGCGGAGCG
>JABUTE010000218.1 GCA_021443825.1 Bacillota bacterium | reverse complement strand
AACTCGCTTGCAGCCTGTGATCGCATCCGCGATCAGAAGAAGGCTGCTCGCTCAGACAATCTCAAACGACTATCCGCGCCGCTTCGCCCGATCGCCGTGGAGTTCAAACGGCTCGTTCAGGGCTTTGCTCCGGCACGCCGGACCGCCTTCCCACGGCAACTGCTCCTGCACCGGGGCATGGATCGGCAACTGCTCCTGCACCGGGGCATGGATCGGCAGCTGCAAAAAAGCAGAAAGCTCCGAAGTGCCGTTCTTCGGAGCTTTCTGCTTTTATTTTGGAATACAATGAAGAAGGTTTTCAAATCAATGGAGCATGCCCAGGCGTCTTCGGATCATGTCCTGATTGTCGCAACTGCGCAGCAGCACATCCCGGGTCAGGATGCCCTCGCCGAACAGCTTCAGAAGATATTGATCCATGGTGATCATGCCCTCAGAAGCGCCCGTTGCGATCACATTGGCGATCTGGTGGGTCTTCGCCTCGCGGATCAGGCTGCGCACCGCATCGTTGACATGCAGGATCTCAAAGGCGGGAACCAGCCTTCCCTCCTTGGTGGGAAGCAGCTTCTGGCAGATGACCGTTTCCAGCGACAGCGCCAGCTGAATGCGGATCTGATGCTGCTGCTGGGGCGGAAATACATCGATGATACGGTCGATGGTATTGACCGCATTTCCCGTATGCAGGGTAGCCAGCATCAGGATGCCCGTCTCTGCCGCGGTGACCGCCGTCTGAATGGTATTCAGGTCGCGCATTTCGCCCAGCTGGATCACATCGGGAGACTGACGCAGACTGGCACGAAAGGCCGATGCGTAATTTTCGGTATCGATGGCGATCTCTCGCTGAGACACCACGCATTGATCGTGCTTGTGCAGGTATTCGATGGGATCCTCCAACGTGATGATATGGCCGCTGCGGGTGCGGTTGATCCGGTCGACGATGCAGGCCAGCGTGGTGGATTTTCCGCTTCCGGCCGTGCCGCAGACCAGCACCATGCCCTTTGTAAGATTGGCAAGATCCATGATCTGCTCGGGGATGCCCATTTCTTTATAATCGGGAATTCCGTAGGCCACGATGCGCACCACCGCCGCCTTGGAGCCCCTTTGCGAAAAGGCATTGATACGAAAACGGGCAAGTCCGGCGATGGAGACGCTGAAATCGTCGTCGCCGCACCGCTCATAGACCTCCATCGAGCGGTTTGCCATTCGGTAGAATTCCCGCACGATCGCTTCGGATTCATCGGCCTGCAGCTTCTCTCCGATGGGCTTTACGGCACCATCCAGCTTGATGCGCACAGCCGTGCCCGCGATAAAAAAAATATCGGAGGCATTAGCCCTGACGGCTGTTTCGAGATATTCCACAAGCTTCATGATCGATCAGTATCCTTTCAGCGGATCGGTTCCCGTCCAGACGGGCAGCGAGGTGTCGATGATCCAGTCGCCGCAGCTGCGCTGCTGCCAGGTAAGGATCCGGTAGGAAGAGCCCTGCACCTCTGCTTTTACATAGAGTTCGGTCTGCCCGGTAATGGGGCAGGTATAGGTATAGATATTGCCCTCGGCAGTGACGCCTTCGGGGATCTTGCCGGACCGAAGATCGGCCAGGATCTCTTCCGCTCTGGTATCTGCCAGGTAATAGGCGCCGAAGGCATCGACAGCGTTCTTTCCGATGGAAGAGGAGGCACGGGCCTCGCTGCTGCACAAAAGAGCAAAAATAACGATGGTGATGCAAGACAGGATCACCGCAAGAGAGTTGATGCCCACCGGCAAAGAAAAGCCCTTCTTATTCATGGGGAGCCTCCTGCCAGGCGCATTCCAGGCGGTAGATGTCGCCTCCCTGCGCCGTTTTTACGGTGATGACCGCCCTTCCCAGCAGCGGCTGGCCGGACTCTTTCGGCTCCACCTGCAGGGTGTATGAAGGGTCGTTTTTCGTTTCACGGAAATCAGCATCCAGCAGAACGGTGCAGCTTTGCGCCTGATGAAGGCTTTTCAGCTCTTCTGCTTTTGCCGCAGCCGCCAGGGATGCCATGGTATAGGCCTTTTCGTCTTTAGCCGTGCTGCCCGCCCAGGCAAACAGCTGCAGGGCGCCGGCGCAGATCAGGGCAAAGACAGGGATCATGACCGCCATTTCCAGAAGGGGTGCATAAGATGTCCGTTTCATTGCAGCCCTCCTCTGACCTGTACACAGATGGGAGTGACCGAACCGTCACTGCCCGTCAGCTGCCCCGTCAGCAGATCTCCTTTCAACGTCAGCGACAGACCGCCTGCAGCAGCCAGCAGCTCGCCGGCGGCAGGCTCTTCGCTGCCTTCTGCCGCAAACAGCTCGCGCAGCGTTCCCTCATATACGTAGATATAGGTGAGGAACCGTTCGCCCTCGATCACATCCTCGATGATCAGGGCATCGCTGTCTCCGAAGGTTGCTGTGGATACCGATTCGGGAGACGCTGCCTGACGCACCTTCGTTGCTATGAACTGACTGCAGGTGCGGGTCTCCCAGAGACCAGTCTCGTCGGCAGACAGTTTTTTGTAGATTCCGGCGCCGGACAGCAGCACGCTGACCATACAGAAGGTAAAGATCAGGGTCAGCAGCACAGAGGCCGCCGATATCAGCCCGGAGCGATCTTTTCTTTTCATAAGCTATCAGTTTTCAAGAACGATGATCTCCGGCATCAGATTGGATGCAAAAACATCATAATAGACCGTATACCGGCTCTCATCGACAGTAATGCCGAAGCGGGAGGTCAGCTCCTGCAGGGTGGCCGGATAAAAGCCCTCTGCCCCGTAGCAGGAAGCCGCCGCCCGGTGAAGCGATTCCTCCAGGCGAGCCTTTCCCATGCTTTTCTCGGCTGAAAGTGCCGAAGCTGCGGCTGCCCAAAAAGACAGCACCAGCGCCAGAAGCAAAAGAACCGGCAGCAGTTTTTTCAGATTTGGCAAAATGATCCGTTTCATGGCTTATCCGATGGCAGACATGATATCCAGAAGAGGAAGCATGACCGACAGGAGAATCGCACCGGTGATCACGCAAAGAACGATGACCAGCACCGGTTCTACCGAGGCCATTCGCTCCTGGAGCTTATCGGCAGCCTGCTTTGTCAGGCTTTCTGCAGCCTCAGCCACCGCCTCGTCGCCTCGTCCGCTTCGAAAGCCGGCCGACAGAAGAGCCGCATCCGGACTGCTGAGAAGTCCTGCGCCGCAAAGGGCCTCATAAAGAGGGACGCCCTTTGAAAGCTCTTCTTTACAGAGCTCGGCGGCTTTTTTCAGCTGCGGACGGTCGCAGGCGACCTCAAGCGCAAGCCCCATGGCATCCTCTGTGGAAAGACCGCTTGCAAGGCCCATGGAAAGCGACCGGATCAGATCAGCCTTAGCGGAAAGTGCCCAGACGCCCTTTTCGTTCTTCTGCCAGCGGTCGGTAACGGCTGCGCGGAATTTCGAAGAAAAGGCGAATGCTGCCAGAAGACCGGCAGCCAGAGCAAACAGAAACAGCACCACCGGCATGGCCGGAAGCAGCAGGCGGCTTACCGAAAGCAGCAGCGCACCGGCGCCGCTCATGCCGGCGCCCATCTGCACATAGACCTGCTCCATGACGGGAAGCACCTTTCCCAGAAGGATCAGCACCACACCGGTCATGATGAGAAACAGCAATGACGGATGAAGCACGGAAAGGCGCAGCTGTTCCTGCGCCTCGATTTTTGAAAAACAATAAGAAGAGACGGCCGAGAGTGCATCCTCGAGCCGTCCTGTCTGTTCCCCGACTTTGATCATTTTGCAGACATACGGAGCGAACGCACCGGTCTTATCGAACGCCTCATAAGCGGAATAGCCTGAAGCAGCAGTGTCTGCCATATCCTTCAGGAGCGCTGCCATGGCAGGGTCCTTTTCATCTTCCAGCAAAAGGAAGATGCTTTCCGGAACGGAAATGCCTGCCGAAAGAAAATATTCCAGCCTGCGGCAGAGCTGTCCGGTCTGCTGATGTGATAATACAGGGTGTTTCATATTCGATCAATAGCAGTAACGAACGCTGTAATTTGCGTCGTTGTTGATATATTCCATAATGAGATTGCTCCGGTTGGAGGTGGAAGCAAAGGTGGGATCCATTCTCTTCCATTGGGTTCCGTCAAAATAGATCGCCTGATCGATCCAGCCCTGCCCCTCGACCCAGATGCTGATCCAGGCGTGGTAAACAGTGCCGGCATAGCCGATGACCAGCTTGGTGGGAATCCCCTGGCTGCGAAGCATTCCGGTCATGATGGAAGCATAGTCAAAGCAGATACCCTTTTTTGCTTCCAGAATGGTATCCAGCACGGGAATATAACCGGACTGGACCGTATTTGCCAGCTGATAATCGTAGGTAAAGCCGGTAACGACAAAATCATAGACGGCAGCGACCTTTTCCAGCTCGGTGGTCAGGCCGGCAGTCAGTTCAGATGCCTTTGCTTTGGTATTGGGCGCATTATCGAAATCGACAAACTGGTTGGAATGGATAAAGGGGATCTTTTCGCTGACGAGCACAGCCGAAACCGTCTTGGAGGCTTCGCTGACATAGCGCTTGCCGTCGACACAGCGAAATACGGAAATGACATAATTGCCGTCTCCCTCAGACAGGGGGAAGGCTTCCCATTTTCCGGCATGAAGATCGTAAGTATAAGTAGTGGCAGGGCCTGTAATGCGGACCTTCAGCTTTACATCCTTATCGTTGTAATTGACCATCACATAGCCTTGGCTGCTGTTGGAATAGTCGATCGTTACTTTTCCTTTTTTCTCGGTGAGGATGCCGGGCGCAGTGGAAGAAACAGACGCTGCGGCGATGGGAGCTTCTGCTGCAAGCGGTGCAGTTGGGCTGATCATTGCCACGGCCAAAATGACTGCACTGCAGGTGATTCCTGCGACAGTCTTCAGATGACAGATTTTCATAACAACACCTTTTGAACTAAAAATTGCTGAAATAAAGCAATTGTGCGAGAAACAGTATCCGTAAGATCTTCAACAAACGATCTATACCCTCGTACATAAAAACGGGTTTCCGAAGGCACATCGCTGTTCTCTCAATTCGACACCATCATTATAATTTATTGCGGTGACAGATGCAAGGGATATTTTCATAAATTACAGAAACTTGTAACCGGACAGATCCGAACCGCAACGAAAGCCTGCCGTTTCGCCCCGCACAGAACGCAAAAAAAGACCCGGCTTTCGCAAGCCGGGTGACGGACCGTCAATTATATTTTTACTGACTGACCTCGGTAACGACGGTTTTGGCATTGTCGCGCAGAAAATAGGTCAGCTCCAACGGGCTGTAGGTGGCAAACAGATTGAGCAGTATGGTGCGCTCGTAAAGATCGGTAAACCATTCCAGCCCCACCAGCTTCAGGGCATATACCAGCAGATAGATGATGAAGACAGCGCGAAGCAGGCCAAGCAGCGCTCCTCCGGCACCGTTGAAGGTGCGGATGACCGGAAGATGGGCCAGCTTATCGGACGCTCCGATGAGCAGTGTCAGGAAGAAGAGCAGCAGCAGGAAGAAGATCACAAAGAGACCGCCCCGCACTGCTGTTGCCAGGATATTTTCGGCTGCAAGCTCGATCTGCTCGCTGATCTGCGCATAGACCTGATTGGTAGCACTGAGCAGACTCTGGGAAGCCGATCCCTTCACCTTCTGAATGTACTCTGCAAGAGCCTCGACAGAAAGCCCGGTTCCGGAAAAGTCCAGACCGGCCGAGGGGATCGTGGTGGTGGTGATCTGGTCGGGCACCAAAGCGAGCACTCTTGCTACCATCTTCTTTCGGAAGATGGGAAGCAGAAAGGCAGTGGCTGCCGGCTCAAACATCTTGGATAGGACCACAGCCCCCACAAGGGCGACCAGATCCTTTAAGAATCCCATCAGGGTCCTGACAAGACCTTTTGCTGCGCCGAAAATGACACACAGAAGAATAAATGCCACAAGACCCAGATCGACGATCATTGCAATACTCATTTTTTTACTCCGCGATAACGCTTACAAGATCCTTTACGTAATCCGTATCCAGCTGCTCCAGCAGGCCCCGGTCGCAGAACGATGCCAAAGCGGGGTCGATGGGAAGCCTGCAGACGTTGGCAATGCCGTATTTTTCAGCCAGCTCCTCTGCGTGGCTCTCGCCGTAAATGGAATGGATAGCGCCGCAGTCGGGGCAGCGGAAGTAAGAATAGTTTTCGACCAGACCGAGAACAGGAATGTTCATCAGCTCTGCCATCTTGACCGCCTTGCCCACGATCATTCCGACCAGCTCCTGCGGGGAGGTGACCACGATGATGCCGTCCAAAGGCAGCGACTGAAAGACGGTGAGCGGAACGTCACCGGTTCCGGGAGGCATGTCGACAAACATGCAGTCGACGTCGCCCCAGATCACATCGCTCCAGAACTGCTTTACCACGTTGGAGATGATGGAGCCTCTCCAGACGACGGGATCCTCATCGCTGTTCAGCAGCAGGTTGACCGACATCAGCTTTACGCCGCCCTGACTTTCCTTGGGCAGCATCTCTTTTCCGTTGGAAAGAACAGGTCCCTTGACGCCGAAGATCCGGGGAATAGAGGGGCCGGTAATATCAGCATCGAGGATGGCTGCCTGCTTTCCGCTTTTCTGCAGTGTGCTGGCCAGCAGCGAGGTGACGAGGGATTTTCCGACACCGCCCTTTCCGCTGACGACGCCGATCACTTTCTTTACATGGGAGCCTTCGTTTGCGGCCGCAAGAAAGCTCTGGGGTTCTTGTCTTTCCCCGCAGCTTGCGCTGCAGGTGGAACAGTTATGGGTACATTCACTCATTGAAAAATGCCTTTCTTATTGCATCGATACCGATGGATTCTATATTTGCTGGGTTTGAATTTCAATAACTACAATATGTTATCATATTCCCGGCTGAAAATGAAGAGCATCTTTTCCTCCGCAAGGGGTACAGGGGCATGAGCCAAAAGTCTTTGGACTATTCCCTTCGGAAATAGTATAATAAGCTAACGAAATATTGCTATCGAGCGCAGGAGGTCCCAATATGATCAAAGTACTTACCACACTTGAATTTGAAGGCGCGATCAAAGAGCAGCTGGAGGCTGCCGCAAAAGATTGCTCCATTACGTATACCACCCAGGATGCCGTCACCTACGACATGGTAAAGGAAGCGGAAGTCATTCTGGGCAATGTTCCCACCGGTCTGCTCCACGATCTGCCGAAGCTGAGATTTCTGCAGCTGGATTCCGCAGGAGCAGACAACTACGCAAAGCTGCCTATTTTCCAGCAGGAGAACGCTCCCGTTCTTGCCAATGCCTCGGGCTGCTACGGTGTCACCATCGCTGAGTTCATGGTCGGCGCCATCCTGATGCTGCTCAGAAGACTCCATCATTACAGAGACAACATGCATCAGCACCTGTGGGAAAGAGAAGAGCTTCCCGACGTGATCAGCGGCAAGAAAGCCCTCATCATCGGCATGGGCGACATCGGCGAGAACTTCGCCAAGCGGATGAACGCCTTCGGCGCAGAGGTCTATGCCATCCGCAGGACCCAGACGGCAGCGCCCGAATATGTAAAGGAGCTCCATCCCCTGGAGGATCTCAGCAGCCTGCTGCCCGAAATGGATTTCGTCGGTCTCAGCCTTCCCCAGAGCCCCCAGACCATGAAGATCATCAACAAAGAGACGCTGGCCCTCATGAAGCCGACGGCCATTCTGGTCAATGTGGGCCGCGGCACTGCCGTCGACTGCGATGCTCTTGCCGAAGCCCTCAATCACGGCGTGATCAAGGCGGCTGCCCTCGATGTGACCGATCCGGAGCCCCTGCCCGCAGACCATCCCCTCTGGGACTGCGAAAACGCCCTGATCACCCCCCATTCCTCCGGACTGAAGCGGCAGGCTGATCCCTTTAAGAAGATCATCGCCAGATCCATCCGCAACATGGAAAACTACCTGAACGGCGCGCCCATCGAAAGCACAGTCGATGTAAAGACCGGCTACCGGAAGCTGTAGACCGGCGAACGAAAAACTTCTGCAAAAGAGCCGCTGCTCAGCAAAACCGATCATCATCGCTTTTTGGCAGGTCCGAAAGGGCCTGTTTTTTATTGGCTGGCTATTTATTAAGACCAACTATAAATCGCCACATTCATTCATTATCCGGATTGGACGTAAATGAAGCCGTCCAATATACTGTTTGTTGGATATTTTTACAATTCACAAAGAAAGGATCAGCATGAAACACCCTTGTATCGAATTTGTCACAGCTTGCAGTTGATGTGAGGTCTATGGGGCATTCGTGAAATCCCTGGCAGAGGATTATCCTCAGATCGAAGTGCGCTGCTATACGGCCGGTGTCGATACGGAATATCTTCCGAAATACGGCGCGGTCACTCAAAGCGTACTGATCATCAATGAAGCGGAGGCCGTCTGGGATCTGAGCAAAGCAGAGATCCGGAAGGTCTTCCAAACCCTGGCAGCGCAGGCATAGATCCTGCGTTCTGCATACTATTTTAAAGGAGAAATCAAAATGAAGGTAGCTTACTTACTCGAATCCGAACATGCAAGAGAGATCCTGGAGAACATGATCATTCCCCAACTGGAAAAAGGTATCCACGGCGCAGATGTTGTGGGCATGATGTTCTTTTTCGACAACTGCTATATGATGGTCGAAGGCAATGATATCGCCAACAGACTGGCAGCTCTTGCCGAAAAGACCGGCATGCTGCTTATGTGCTGCGACCGCTGCTGCTATCAGAGAGAGATCGACAAGAAGCTGGTCGCTCCCACCGGCATCGGCTGCTTCCCCAATGTATACGCAGCTCTGGGTTCCGTCGGCGTCGATCAGGTGATCACCCTGTAACAAGATCCGTATGGGAGATTTTCTGGTCGCAGTATTCCATCGCCCGGGAGAAGCTGTCAGGACCCACCGGTATCTGACCGATCGGGGGATCGCTGTTGCCATCATGCCCAGTCCCCGGAGCGCCTGTGCCTCCTGCGGTCTGTCGTTGCGTTTCTCGTTGGAGCAGGCAGCACCGGTGATCGCTGCGCTGAAAGAATTTCTTCCGCAGCCGGGTATCTTTGAAATTTATCAGGCTGTGCGAACAGGAAATCATCACGATTATGTTCCGGCATCGGAATACCTTTCGGAATAACGACCCTTTATACACGAAAAAAAAGCGTTTCCTTTGGGAAACGCTTTTTTGTGATCCGATTTCATCAGCAGCAGTCTTCCATGCCCTCGCCGAACAGATTGATCAGTTCACCGTGCATGATGCGGTAGATGGCATAGCCGACCTGTCCATTCTTTTCTCCGGTGATCAACACCTCCATAATGCCCGCTTTATCCATGTTAAAAAACCTGATGCGCTGGTTTTCCCGCGGGGCGGGAATGGGCGGGGTCTCCAGCAGCGACCCGTCTTCTGCCGTATAGAGAGCGATGGTCTCGATGTCCTTGCCCCACTGGGAGATGACCACCAGATCTTCTTTTCCGTCATCGGAAATATCTTCCGCGCAGGCTAAAAGCACGGTCCGCTCCGGATAGCGCTTTTGGAATTCCTTCAAAAGCCGGTGATCGTCCGCAACGGGCGACGCATACGAAGAATCGTCTTTTTCGATGGCTGTTTCCTGCTGCTGCAGGTCTTCCCGCAAAAAGGCGAGAATAACGACAGCAGCGACTGCAACCAGCAGTTTTATCAGCAGTTTTTTACGCTTCTGCATGGGGCTTCAGTGCTTTCTCCAGATAACGGTATAGGGATACGGCTGCATAACAGGTGAGAACAAAGCTGCAAAGCAGCTGCAGCCAGTCGGGGAATTCGATGATGAAGGTATTGGCCCGCGAAATGCTGTTGGTCACCTTATCGAAATCCAGCACCGGCTCAAAATCCGGCAGCAGAACATTGGCCAGCATTCCGCCTACCTGTGAAAGGATGATGACCGAGATCATATACAAGGTAACAGCTCTCTTCCCGATGGACTTGCGGATGCTGATCAGCTCGGCGATATTGGTCGCACAGCCTGCCGTCAGGAAGGTGATGGCAACACCGGGAGCCGCACCGCTGGCTACGATGGCCGCAATAAAGGGAATGTGGCCGACGGCGCAGACATACATCAAGGCGGCAACGACGGTGATCCCCAGAAGGGAGATCATGCCCGGATCGCCCAGATAGCGCTGAATGGCGCCCTGAGGAACAACGGTGAACAGCACGCCTGCGATGAGCATGCCCGAAACGGTGTATTTGCTGATCGCCATCGCCAGCTCTGTAAACGACCAGTGAAGACCTTTGATAATGCGCTGGCGAAGCGTCTTTTTCGGCATCTTCAGATTCAGCTGCATGCGGGCATTCTCGTAGGCAGGCTTGTAATAAAGCTCATCACCGCCCAGCCGGTTGGCAATGACACCGATCAGCATGGGGCAGAAAAAACCCATGAGCACATAGATCAGCGTGATCTGCGGCCCGAGAAGGCCCAAAGACAAAATGATCGCAATGGGGTTGATCATGGGAGACGAAGTCATAAAGGTAAGGACAGGTCCCAGATAAGCTCCGGAATAATACATGCTGATGCCCAGAGGAATGGTGCCGCAGCTGCAGATGGGTAGGCACATGCCGGTCAGGGTCATCGACAGAATACCGGCCAGACTGGTGGAACCCAGGCTTGCCTTTTTCATCAGGTCGGTTCCCACAAATTCATGAATGATTCCGGCCATGGCAAAGCTGAACACGATCCAGGGGGATGCGCTGTTGAGCATGCTCAACGCCGAAAGAAAAACATCTTTGATAAAGGTGATGATGAACATGACATTCCTTTCGATTCAGACGGAGCGTTCGATCCGGAAAGCTTCTTGCCGCGCTTACAGCAGTCCCATGGGAAGACATATTCCCCATGAAGGAAGCGACTAGACCCTTCTGTCTGAATGATAAGACTATTTGATCGAAGCGCCTTTAAATGCGTCTCTTAGCAAATTGGTAAGATGAGAGACATAATGCTCATATTCTTCGCTGGAGCGGTCGCGGGTACGGGGCAGGTCGATGGTCACATTGCCGACGATCTCGCCCTCTTTACGGCCGAATACGATGACCCGGTCGCTGAAGAATACCGATTCCGACACATCATGGGTGACCATGACGACGGTGATACCGGCCTCCTGCACCATGCGCTCCAGTTCGTTCTGCATCAGCTCTCTCATCTGAAAGTCGACGGCACCCAACGGTTCGTCAAGAAGAAGCACCTTGGGCCGCCCGACCAGCGCTCTTGCTACTGCGCAGCGCTGCTGCATGCCGCCGGAAAGCTGAATGGGGAATTTCTTTCTGTGCTCCGTAAGATGAGCCATCTCGATGGCCGCATCGACGCGGGCCTTTTTTTCTGCCTCCGGCAGGTCCTGAAACTTCAGGCCGTAGGCGACATTCTTTTCGACCGTCATCCAGGGAAAGAGGGCATAGTTTTGAAATACATAGCCCCGTTCGGGCGACGGACCGCTGATGGGCTCGCCATCAAGACAGATCTGCCCTTCGGTGGGTTCCTGAAAGCCGCCCATCATGGTAAGAAGGGTCGTCTTACCGCAGCCGGAGGGGCCGAGAAGACATACGAATTCGCCGTCTTCGATGTCGAAGCTGACATCGTTCAATACGACCTGCACCTCGCCAGGTCTGTCGCTGAAGACCTTGCTCACATGTTCGATACTAAGCCTTGCCATCTTTAAACCTCCAGCTTGTTACCCTGCGTTCGATAAAACGGATCAGCTGATCCATTCCGTAGCCGACAACGGCAGACATGATCATGAGTGCGTAGAGCTTGGCGGTCTGCATCCGTTCCTGTGCTTCGATCATCAGATAACCGAAGCCGCTGCTGGTGGCGATGAATTCCGCGCAGATGACGCTCATCCATCCGGAGCCGACAGCAAGACGAAGGCCGGTGAGAAAGCCGGGCATCGCGCCCGGAAGCACGATATCACGGAAAATAGAGACCGTATCTGCCCCCATGCTTCTTGCCGCATTGAAATAGTTGCGGTCGATATCGGTAACACCGGCGATGGTATTGATGATGAGAGGAAAGACAGCCGCCATGAAGATCATGAAAATGGTGGGGCCTTCTCCCAGTCCGAACCAGATGATGGAAAGAGGTACCCACGCCATGATGGGGATCTGCCGCAGCGAATTGATAAAGGGCGAAAGAAGAGACATGGCCTTTTCGGAATAGCCCATGATAAGACCCAGCACCGAGCCGATCACCAGACCGTAGAACGATCCGGTCAGGACCCGCTTTAGGGTCAGACCCATGTTGCGCATGGTCCTTTTATTGGTCCATGCAGTCAGAAACTCCTTCATGGTCTCGATAAAATCAGGAAGCACCAGCGGCTTTCCGATAGCTCTTGCCGCAAAGAACCAGGCCACACAAAGACCTCCCATAACAGCAACGTTCATGAGAAACATCTTGCGCGCCTTCTTTTTATCCCCGTTTACAGGGACCCGAATTGTACGGTCACGGTTTTCCAAAGAGCAATTACCTCCTCTGTATTGTCTGTATCTAAATAGCTGCAAAGCAATTCGCAGGCCTTTTCTTCATCCGAAAAGGACTGCACTGTCTCGTTGATGGCTTTTTTCAGTTCCTCGACCCGAGGATCTTCCAGTAGATGATTCTGCACGATCATCACGGAGGTCACCTCTCCGCTTGAGATGGTCTCCATGGGATAGCCCAGCTTGATCGCCAGTGCCGCATCCATCATGACGGCATCAACCGCCCTGTTTTCCAGTGCATAGGGAAGGGCCGACGCAAACATGGGCACCGTCTCGCAGGAATCTCCGAAGACAGCGATCAGCAGCTGCTCCTGCTCTTTTCTGCCGTTCATGTAACCGATCTTAGCCAGGGTTTCAGGGCTGTCCGGTCTTCGCACCAGCACGTTGCCGTCTGTTACCAGATCGCCGACGACCGAATACTTTTTTCCGTTGTCTTCCAGATCTCGCACCGCATCCGGGCAAAGGATCGCCACATCTACCTGCCCTGTGGAAAGAGCAAACTGGGCGTTGGAGCCGCAGCAGTCGCCCATGTTGATGGCATCCAGCTGGGTCCTTTTATAGTCCGCTGTCATACATTTCAGTGCGCTTTGCAAAACTACCCCTCCCATATCATCCCCGTAGGCGATGACCAGAGGAGGTTCCTTCGTATGCAAAGATGCGCCCGTCGTTTTCACAACGAGCGCGATCATGATCAGAACAGGTGCAAGCAGAAGAAGGAAAGGCTTTCGATGCTTGCAGATCTTTCTCATAGACTAATTATCTCTTTCTACGTATTCGGGAACATCCTCTGCCTTCATGCCGTCGATGGCAAGGGCTCTGGCCTTGAAGCTGTCGTAGTCCATGCCTTCGGGGAATACGGGGTCGATATTCTTTTCAATAAATGCAACAAAGTCCTTTGCACCGCAGTTGTTGAAGTAGGTCAGATCGACGTAATCCTCGACATTTACGGTGTTGATATCATCGCGGATACCATAATAAGCCATGGTATTCAGTTGGTTGCGCATATATTCCATATTCAGATCCCAGCGGATGGTGCGGCCTTCGTTGACGAACTTTCTCCAATAGGTCATGATGGCAACTTCAACAGGAACGTTGTAATAAGCAGAGAAGATCTCAGCTGCATAGTAGGGATGCTCGTACATGAACTGGATGCAAAGGGTGTGTGCCAGAAGCATGCGCTCTGCCAGTGCGGGATGAGCCTTGGCAAACTCGTAGTTCATAGCGACCTTGCAGCAGGTTCCGTGACCCAGCTCGCCGCCGCGGTCGGTATCCTGGCGGTCCATGATCCAGCCGGTACCGCTGTAGATCGCCATGGAGCCCCAGGGATCGCAGCAGTTATAGGCATCCAGATCGCCGGCAACCATAGCCAAATACTCATCGGAATCGCCCATGTTGAAGTTTTCGTAGTTGCCCTCGATGGTAATGGGGATATTCAGATGGTCGCAGTATTCTGCCCAGTTGAGGCTCTTTTCTTCGGGATCGGTTCCCAGCGAGATCCTCTTTCCCAGAAGATCTTCTGGTGTCTTGATCTCATTGCTGACGACCAGATATTCAGAGCCACCGGTATGGTTTTCGGCAGCGATGAACAGGGGAACGTTCTTCTGAACCGCACCAAGGGTGGTGGTCCAGCCGCAGTAGGCCATATCCATCTGGCCGGCACTCATGGCTTCGGGCACATTGCCGTTGCCGGTAACGGAAACGTTCATACCCAGACCCTTGAAGATGCCGGTATATTCGCCGACGCTGGCTGCTGCCATGTGGTCGCAGTTATAGTAGCCAAGATTTACGGTGTAGTTCTTGTCTTCTTCGCTCAGCTCGGGCAGATCGTAATCGGCCAACATCTCGGCCACGATCTCTTCGATGGGACGGGGCTGGGAGCTGTAAGGCGTTACTGCCAGAGGATCAACAGCGGGAGTCTCCGCAGGAGTCGAAGGGTTTTCTGTCGGAGCCGGAGCCGCAGGAGTCTTCTCTCCGCATGCAGCAAGGCAGAAAACCATGGTCATTGCCAGTAACAAAGCAATGCCTCGTTTCAACATGTTGTTCATTTTCAATTTCCTTTCTTGATGGTTAAATTCTTCTTCATTGTTATATCATCTGAACCGATGAAATCGGACCAAATCACTTTTGAACTCTGCCTTTTTTCGCACCGTCCAAAGCAGGTAACAGACTGCTGCCGCAGTCAGCAGCACGGCGAAGACCGGTCTTGAGGCCATTGGCGTGTGGACTGTCAGCAGATTGGCTGTGCTTATAAGCCCCTCCGTTCCGGTCAGACTGTATTGGGGTGTGAAGGCGGCGCCGAATGCCAGCTGCAGCAGAAGGCATTCGGGAACGATCAGGGCCAGGGGCAGCAGATATGCCTTCAGCATATTTTTGCCCAGCAGCATGGCAACAGTCAGGCACTGGGGAATATTGCACAGCGCGCCGCAAAGCAGCAGAAGCATTCCGCAGCCGGGGCCTAGTCCGCAGGCAGTCAGGGATGCGGTCAGCGCGATATCATCCGGAATACAGAGCATGCGGGTAAGGGATGCTGCCAGAACAGGCAAAGCGCCTGCCTTTTGCGGGTCAGTCATCAGCAGATTCCAACACATCGGCTGAAACAAGACGGTAACCGCTGCCTGCAAAAGCACGCCGCAGACCGTCCAAAGGCAGAGCCGACCTGAAATCTGCAGATAAGAGGCACTCGGCCGAACAGACACCTTTTCACAGCCGTTACGTGCGCCGCAAAGCCCTGCCACAAAGCAGGCTGACAGTCCGAAGAGCAGATATGCAGCTGTCAGAAGAGGCCCCAGATAGGCCCATGCCAACAGGATCGCACCGGGACTCAGCAAAGAAGATGCAACCAGAAAGGCCGCTGCCGGCCCCTGCTTCATGCCGCGGCTGCACAGAAATACCGTCAGGGGCGCTGCGGTATAATTGCACAAAGGAAGCAATACACCGGCAATAACGGCAGCAAACAAGCCCCACTTGCCCCAACAGACAGCAGGTTCTGTTTTCAAATCTATATAAAATAAGGCACCGGCAGCCAAAGCGATCGATACCCACCAGCCAAGCAACAGGAGAAGTTCTCCTGTCTGATCAAGCATGCCGGCGATCATGCGGCACGCTTTCCGGCCGTCTGCCATCTGCGATCATCTGTACACGAAACCTTTTGATTAATGTTCATAACATATAAGAGAATAGCATAACTGAAAACTATAATTTAATTTCAATTTTAAATATGTAAACATGTCCTATTATGTTTAATAATAAGATAACAAATGCGCAATGCAAAGCCCGCTTCCAAAAGACTCCGCTGCGCTCCTTTCACCGGACACCGCAGCAAAGGCCTTTTGTACAACCGCAGAGAAATATGCTACAATGATTCATTATGAAAAACATCGTATTAGGAATTCTCGCTCACGTAGACGCAGGAAAGACCACCGTGTCGGAAGCCCTGCTTTTTAAGAGCGGCAAGATAAAAACGGCCGGACGGGTCGATCATAAAGACGCTTATTTAGACACCCACAAGCTGGAGCGCCAGCGGGGGATCACCATCTTCTCCAAGCAGGCGATCTTTTCTTTGGGCGATCTTAATGTGTCCCTTTTGGATACCCCGGGTCACATGGACTTTTCGGCCGAGATGGAGCGGACTCTTTCTGTGCTGGATTATGCCATTCTGGTCATCAGCGGCTCCGACGGCATTCAGGCTCATACGGAGACCCTGCTGACCCTGCTGGAGCGATTCCGCATTCCCACCCTGCTGTGGATCAACAAGATGGACCTGTGCCTGCGAAGCCGTCAGGAAATTCTGGCAGAGCTTTCCGGGCGGTTGGGCAGCGGCGTCATCGATTTCGGCAACGGCGAAGATCTCAGCGAAACGGCCGCCATGTGCAGCGAGCAGGCGCTGGAAAAGTATCTGGAGGAAGGCAGCCTGGACGACGGCTATATCGCAGCGCTGATCCGCGCCCGCAGGATCTTTCCCTGCTGGTTTGGCTCCGCCCTGAAAATGGAAGGCATCGACACCTTTATCGAGGGACTGCAGCGTTTTCTTGTTCCTGCGGTCTACCCCGACAGCATGGGAGCCCGCGTCTTTAAGATCACCCGTGACGAGCAGGGAAACCGCCTCACCTGGATGAAGGTGACCGGCGGAAGCCTTGCGGTACGCCAGCTGGTCGACTACTGTCCGAAGGAGGGCCTCAGCGCCGACGGAACGCCTCAGGAAGCTGCGACGCTCTCAGAAAAGCTGACCCAGCTGCGCTTTTATTCCGGCGCCCGCTTCGAGGCAAAAGATACGGCAGAGGCAGGAACCGTCTGCGCCGCTTTGGGTCTTACCAAAAGCTACGCCGGCCAGGGTCTGGGCTATGAAGAAGACAGCCCCGATGCCATGCTGGAGCCTGTCTTTTCGTACCGGGTGCTTCCTCCCGCCGGCTGTGATCCCAGAGAAGCCTTCCGAAAGCTTTCCGTTCTTTCCGAAGAAGACCCCATGCTGCGCATCGTATGGAATGCGCGCCACGAAGAGATCCAGGCCCAGTTCATGGGAGACATCCAGATCGAGGTATTAAAGCAGATCATTCTCGACCGCTTCGATCTGAAGGTCACCATCGACAAAGGCCGCATCCTGTATAAAGAGACCATCGCAAAGCCGGTGGAGGGGGCGGGCCACTTCGAGCCTTTGCGCCACTATGCAGAGGTGCACCTGCTGCTGGAGCCCCTGCCCCCCGGCTCCGGCATCGTACTTGACACCGCCTGCAGCGAGGACCTGCTGGACCGCAACTGGCAGAGGCTGATCCTGTCCAACCTGGCAGAAAAGCCCCATCTTGGCGTTCTCACCGGATCGCCCGTTACCGATATGAAGATCACCCTGACCGCGGGCAGGGCACACTTAAAGCACACCGAGGGAGGCGATTTCCGCCAGGCCTCTCACCGGGCGGTGCGACAAGGGCTGATGATGGCGGAAAACGTGCTGCTGGAGCCCTATTATGCCTTTCGGCTGGCGGTTCCCGCCGAGCTGATCGGCCGCGCCATCGGAGACCTTAAGACCATGCATGCCACCTTTGAGATGGATCCGTCCCAGGGCGAGCTGCAGGCCATCGAGGGCAATGTTCCCGTTTCGCAGATGCAGGGCTATCTGACCACCCTGCTTGCCTATACCAAAGGCCGCGGCAAGCTGTTCTGCAGGCTGTCGGGCTATTATCCCTGCATCAACCCCCGCAAGGTCATCGAAGAGCTCGGCTACGATCCGGAGCGGGATGTGGACAATCCCTGCGACTCGGTCTTCTGCTCTCACGGAGCCGGCGTCAACATCAAATGGGATATCGCCGGGGAGTTCATGCACGTGGAAAGCGGTGTCGTGGTAGGAGAAAAAGACGTCACCCTTTCGCAGGCTGCGCCGAAGGTGCGCCAGGGCAATCTGGATCTGGACGAAAAAGAGCTGAAGGCCATCATGGAGAGGGAATTCGGCAAGGGAAAGGCTCCCGCCGTATCCACCGCCGTGACCGTCGATTTCGGAAAGCCGAAGCAAAAGAAGGCAGAGCCTCCTAAAAAAGCCTATTATATCGTCGATGGCTACAACGTGATCTTCGCCTGGGACGAGCTGAAAAAGCAGGCTGCCGATAATATCAGCATGGCAAGAGACGCCCTGATCCGCATGCTGGTCGATTACCAGGCCTATAGGGGCTGCGAGCTGGTGCTGATCTTCGATGCCTATAAGCAGAAAAGGAATCATGGCCACAAGGAGGATGCCGGCGGCATTCACATCGTCTATACGCAGGAAGACGAGCTGGCCGACCACCGCATCGAAAAGCTGATCCACGAGATCGGCCACAACTATGCCGTATCGGTAGTCAGCTCCGACGGACTGATCCAGCTGGCTGCCCTTCGGCTGGGCGTTCGCCGCATGGCCTCCCGTGAATTCTACGATGAGGTGAAGCAGGCGCAGCTGCAGATCCAAAAGATCCTGCAGGAAAGCAAGGAAGAGCTGCCCCGGCTGGGCGAGCGGGGCATCATTAAAAAGCAATGACCATGAGAAATCCGACCACCGATAAAGAAGACCGGCTGCTGCTTGCGGCGGCCGAAGACAAGCTGCAAAGCTGCCGTCAGTCCAATATCATGACCCACACAGCCTTTTTAGACAGCCGCCAGTGCCTGCTGGTGCGCGATCTTTCCCGAAGGCTGGGCCAGGAGGCCGTACTGTTCGGAGGCTACGAGGATGCCGAGCGGCGCATTGCCGTCTTTCTTCCCGAATATCTCACCGAAGACGATCTTCTGGGAGAAGACAGTCCGCTGGCAGTGCTGCAGGTCTGTGTGCCAAGGGGCTCCGGTTCGCTGAGCCACAGAGACTACCTGGGGTCGCTTCTTGCCACAGGCATCAAACGGGAAGTGACCGGCGATATCCTGGTGCATGAAAACGGCGCCCACATCGTCATTTTAAAGGACATGTCCGATTTTCTTCTTTCTTCTTATGTACAGGCAGGACGAGCAAATCTTTCCTCCTCCGTCGAGCCCCTCAGCGTGCTGCGAAGCGTTGCGGTCAAAACGGAAGAAGTGCGCGACTCGGTAGCCTCGGTGCGCCTGGATGCCGTCTGCAGCAGCGCTTTTAAGATGGCCAGAGGCAAGGCACAGGAAGCCATTCTGGCAGGGCTGGTGGCCGTCAACGGGCTGCAATGCATCAAGCCGGACTTCGTTCCCAAAGAAGGCGACCGGATCTCCATGCGGGGCAAAGGAAAAGCCATCCTGGCAGAGATCGGGGCAACCAGCCGCAAGGGGCGCATCGCTATCGTGCTCCGGCGGTTTCTGTAGAGGCTGCACAAGATGTTCAAAAGCATAAAAAATACCGGCTCCGGGCAGATGTCCGAAGCCGGATTTTTTATGCAGGAAACGAAGCCGGCGGGCGTCGGAAGACGGGAACGCACACGCGAAGGCATTTGCCTCGACGCCTTTCGCCAGGCGCCTGCTACAGATAGCGGTCGAGACGCCGGATCAGGCCGTCACCTCTGGAGCGGATCTCGGAAAGGGCATCCATCAGGTCTCCCTGCAGGGCGAAGAATTCGTCGCTGGGGCGTGCGATCTTCTTTCCGCCGGTGCGCTTATGCTCGTCGATGACGATGGCATAGCGCTCCTCTGCTTTTTTGACGGAATCTTCCCAGGAGATATACAGCTGCTGCGCTGCCCGCTCGCCGCAGCCGCGAAGGGTCTTGCGGTCGCAGCCCAGGCGGTAGAGCATCAAAGCCATGCTTGCGGCATTCTCTTCGATCAGATAGCCGTTCTGCATATGGGTAATGCCCTCTGCCGCACAGCTGTTTTTAATGAGCACCGCAGGAAGGCTGCAGGCGGCTGCCTCGCGAACGACCAGACCGTTTGTATCGAAGGTGGAAGGAAACAGAAACAGATCGGCTCTGCAATACCAGGCGCAAAGCACCTCCCGGTCGTAGACCGGACCGGTAAAGAAGACCCTGCCGTCCAGGCCAAGCGTGCTGCTGCAGGCCCGGATCTCTTCAAATTCGGTGCCCTTACCAATGAAGACCATGCGAAAATCGAAGTCCTGCGCCTTAAGCGCTGCAAGGGCGTCCAGAATGATGCGGATGCCCTTATACCATTCCATGCGTCCGACAAAGAGATACAAAGGCACATTCGCAGGCAGATCATAGCCTGCGGTCAGCCTGCGGCAGTCGTCTTCGGGAAGACGGCGCCTGGGTATATCCACCCCGTTCTCCATGACCACATAGTCGCCCTGATAGCCCAGGGCCTTCAGGTTTTCGCCGGCGCCGCGGCTGACGGTCCAGACCTCGCTGCAGGCGGAAATGTTGTCGATCAGCGCCCGGGCAGCGCCGACCTGCATGGGCCTGGTACGGAAGGCCTTGGCGATCTCGATGTCGAATTTGGTATGGTAGGTCATGACTAGGGGGGCGTCCAGGCGCTCTTTTACGCTTCGTGCGAAGATGGTGGAGCTGATGGGGCAGTGGGAATGAAGCAACTGAATGCCGGATTCCTTCAGCTGCCCTTCGATCTTCGGCGAAAATGGATAGCCTGCAATATAGCCGACACGGTCGCGCACGTCGATGCCCGGGTAGCGGAGCACCGGATAGGAAAAGACGGAATCGTCTGCGTCCGGGCATTTGGGAGTCACGACCACAGGCGTATGGCCGTGTTTCTTCAGATTTTCGGCATAGTTGACAACGGTATTGGAGACGCCGTCGATAAACGGCGGAAAGGAATCATTCAGCAAACAGATATTCATAAGACACCTCCTGCATTTTACGCGAATCGCATTTTCTTCATCATAAGACGCAAATGTGAAAAGTCCATGACGGATATCTTAAGATTTTTCAAAACGAGAGATCGGTAAAAAGAGGCACCCGG
>JABUTE010000023.1 GCA_021443825.1 Bacillota bacterium | reverse complement strand
TCCGCTTCTATAAGAGCCAGCCCTGGGCCATGAGCTCCAGCCTGCTGATGGGCTTTCTGTGTGAGGCGGAGTCGCCCGATTTTCAGGTAGATGGGGTGGAGCTGGCCAGCGCTCACTGGTTCTCCAGAGAAGAACTAAAGGAGTGCTATACCCCCAGCCACGTGGCGCTCACCAGCCATATCATCACAAAATATATGAACGGCGAGCTGTCGGAAGAAGACTGCAGAAGGTAAATGGCAAAGATCAAAGCCTGGACAAAGCAGAATAAGGCCGTCTGGCGCATTTTGCAGGAAGAAGGACGGTATACCGTCGATCCTGCCTACGTGGCTACGGATATGGAAGGTCAGCGGAATACCATGCTCTATACCTATCAATGGCTCACGGCCCACAGCCCCCGGGCAGGTGAAAAGCCTTCGGATGTTTCCTTTCCCATCTGGCTTTCTATGGAAAAAGACCATACCATGATCCATGAGGAGGGCTATGTGGTGCTGGAACTGGAGATCGATGAAGAACGGCTCGCGTATATAAACGTTGCCAAGTGGAGCCGTATTCTGAACCTGGCCTATATTCCGGCAGACGAAGCCGACGCAAAGGCCCATCGGCAGCTGCTGTCCGATTACAATACCAACGATGTGAAGGCCTTTACCACCCCCTTTTATCCGCAGATCAAAAATGAGATCATCGAAAGCTGGGACCGGCTTTGGGATCCCGCGGTGGATACAGGCGGCGATATCGTATACGGACTGATCTGGGAGATGCGAAGAGAATGGATCACGGCAGTGACAGAATGACCCTTTTTACCGCGCAAAGCGACGCGGTGCTTTCGGTTCTGAAAAGGGAGGGCATCTGCTATTCGAAAAGAGAATATGTCGAAAAGAAATACGGTGCCGTGAGCCCGGTCTTTTTAACGGCTTACGGCTGGTTCGTCAGCAGGGCTGCTTCGTATGTGCCCCTGCCGGACGGGGCGGAATATCCTTATTGGCTCTTTCGCGATCCCTTTAACGTTCCGGCGGAGGCAGGAAGGCTTTTGCGGCTGTCGGTGCCTATCGGGGAATGCATCTTTTTCGACATGCAGGACTGGAACCGGATCCTGCAGCTTCGCCTGATCGGAGCTTCGCTGCAGGAAGAACGGAATTATGCAGACGAGCTGAAGGCCCGCGGCCTGAATTACAATAAGGTGATGCTGAGCAGCTTTTATCCGGAAGATCAGCAGAAGATCCTGCAAAGCTGGGACAGGCTGCTTCGTCATCATGAAAAGGTCCGGGCAGGAGACCTTTCCTGCGCAGAGAACCTGCAGGCGGCTGTCTTTAGGCTGAAGCGGGAGTGGTTCGAAGACGAGCTGTAGCACAAAAGAAAAAAGGCATGAAAAAAGCGGTATCCTGCGGGATACCGCTTTTGCTGTATCAGATGGTGATGCCGCTGTAGGAAAGCAGGGCAACGAAGGCGGTCACGACCGGATAGAACAGGTAGCTGGCGTAGCGCACCCGCAGGTCGTTGGTGCCACGCTTTCCGTTGTAGAAGGCGATGAGCAGCAGAGCCGGAAAAGCAGCTGCCGTTTCGGGAACGGTCAGCCTCAGGCTGCTTAAGGCGATGCTTACGGTCTCAACCCCTGGAAGGTTGAAGCAGATGGCAAGAAGCCCTGCGATGCGCATCCAGTTGCTGTAGGTGACCCGTACGGAGATATAGCACAGGATAGAGCACAAAACAGCAAAGGGCCCGAACTGCAGATGCAGCAGCTGAGAAAGATCGATGCCCACGGTGAGGGCGATCAGCTCGGCCAACAGGGTCGCTGCCAGATTGTCGGTGCGCAGGCGGATAAAATCGACGCCGTAGAGCAGGCAGTAGCAAAGCAGCAGGGTAAAGAGAAAGTTCTGAAGATCGGTATTGATCCGGGTGCCGAAGTTGAGCAGGTTGAAGGGAATCTCGGCCAGAAGGGCAAAGAGCAGCAGCCGGATATAATAGATCCATTTATCCTGGGTATGAAGCACCCCCTCTGCCAGCAGAAAGCAGAAGAGCATCACCGCCGGCCAGCAGAGCAGGTCGGTGAGCCCCGGCTGGGGCTTCAGATAGTGGCAGAACAGGTAGACGACGGTCAGGACAACGCCGGTGCAGCGCAGATATAAGGAATTGAGGCCTTTTTTTTCTTCCTGGTTTTGTCCGAAATATGCCATGGCAAATAATCTTTCTTTCGTGGATCAAATAAATAGTATTAACTAAATAATTATATAAAAAATGGCAGCCCCTGCAAAGAGGATTTTCAAAAAGAATAAAAAACCGCAGGTCAGGCAAGACCTGCGGCTGTACTCGCAAAACGGAGAATTACTTTGCTTCGAGGGCTTCGATGGCCGCGATCTGAGCTGCGATGCAGAAGATCTCGATGGCCTGCTCCAGCTCTTCGACGGAGGGGAAGGAGGGGGCAATGCGCAGGAAGGAGTCGTCCGGATCCTTGTGGTAGGGGTGAGTCGCTCCTGCGGGGGTCATGACGACGCCGGCATCCTTGCACAGCTGGTTGATCCTGGTGGCGCAGCCCTTGTTGGCCATGAAGGTAACAAAGTAACCGCCGTCGGGCTTGACCCAGGTGCCGGCACCCTTGCCGGTCAGATGCTTATCCAGCGCGTTGAGAACGGCATCGAAGCGGGGACGCAGCAGCTCGGCATGCTTATCCATGCAGGCCTGAATGCCCGCAACATCCTTGAACCACAGCACATGGCGCAGCTGGTTCATCTTATCCCAGCTGATGATCTCCACGTTGAGCTGCTTTTCGAAGAACTTGACATTAGCCTCGGAAGCGGCGAAGAAGCCGACGCCGGCGCCTGCAAAGGTGATCTTGGAGGTGGAGCCGAACATGTAGACCATGTTTTCGTGGCCGAACTTCTTTGCTTCGTTAAGCAGGTTGAGTACGGGAACGTCTTTGTAGATGTAATGAACGGCATAGGCGTTGTCGCAGAAGATACGGAAATCCTTTGCGGCAGGCTCCAGAGCAGCCAGCTGGCGGATCGCGTCATCGCTGTAGCAGCCGCCGTAGGGGTTGGTATACTTGGGAACGATCCACATGCCCTTGACCTGCTCATCTTTGACCAGCTCGCGGACCAGATCCATATCGGGACCCCATTCGGTGAGGGGTACGGGAATCATTTCGATACCCAGGGTCTCGCAGATGGTGAAGTGTCTGTCATAGCCGGGAACGGGGCAGAGGAACTTGATCTTGCCGCAGTCCTTCCAGGGCTTTTCACCGCCCAGAACGCCCAGCAGCATGGCTCTGGTGATGCAGTCGTACATAAAGTTGAGGGAGGCGCTTCCCACAACGATGGTCTCTTCGGGAGTGACTCCCATGTAATCGGCAAACAGCTTTCTTGCAGAGGGGATACCCAGCAGGCAGCCGTAGTTTCTTGCATCGACAGCGCCGTCCTTGCAGCAGGTGGAGGAGTTGAGCACATCCAGCATGGGCATGGTCAGAGCCAGCTGCTCGGGAGAGGGATTTCCTCTTGCCATGCTCAGATTCAGGTGCATATCCTGATAATCCTTGTACTTTTTCAGCAGAAGCTCTTTCTGCTGCTGCAGTTCTTCCGCGGTCATTTCGTTAAATGTTTTCATGAGACATCCTTTCTGTAAATCTATTCCGGTAGATTTTGCTCAGTTATCAACATTTTACGCCTTTGTAGAAGAAATAACAAGGAAAAATAACAAATTTCAGAAGAAAAAGGACTGTAATTTTATGGATGCATGATAAAATATAATAAGATATGGCGATCACAGCCGGCACATTTTGAAGTGACCCGGGGCGATGTCCATTGACGCTCTTAAGTCGATATGCTATGGTTGAGAGTACGAGATCGGAAACAGAAAAGGGGGAACAATATGAATCAAAAGGGTCTGCTCATCGTCAGCTTCGGAACCTCATTTGCCGATGCCTTTGAAAGCAATATCGAGCCGGTGGAGCGGGTGATCTCTGCCGCGTTTACCGACCGCACCATGCGGCGGGCTTTTGGCAGCGGAAAGATCATCGCCAAGCTGAAGAAGCGTGACGGGCTTCATATCGATACGGTGACCGAGGCTCTGGAGGGCTTTCGAAAAGACGGCTTTACCGATATTCTGATCCAGCCCACGTTTATCATTCCAGGCATCGAATACGACCGGCTGCTGGCAGATGCTGCGCCTTTTCGCTCGGTCTTCGATTCGCTGGTGATCGGAAAGCCGTTTATCGATACCATGGAAGATTATGAGGTGCTGATCAAGGCGCTTCCCAAGGCCTTCATGCCGGCAAAAAAGGATGCCGCCATCGTATTGATGGGCCACGGCACCGCCCATTTTGCCAACGCGGCATATCCGACGCTGGAATATATGCTTCACACCATGGGCTACGACAATGCCTATGTGGCAACGGTGGAGGGCTATCCCGATTTTCTTCAGGTGCGCAGGCATCTCAACGAGAAGGGCGTTAAGACAGTCACTCTGATGCCTCTGATGCTGGTCGCCGGCGATCATGCCAAAAACGACATGGCAGGAGAGGAAGAGGATTCCTGGAAGAGCCAGCTTGAGGCAGACGGTATGAAGGTCACCGTGATCCTGAAGGGGCTGGGCAGCCTGGAGCTGGTGCGCCGTCATTTTGCCGAGCAGGCAAAAAAGGCAGTTCAAGACGCGGGCACAGCAAAATAGCCCCTCGCTTTTATTCTTAACAATATGTGCAGACTCCGGACCCGATTCCATGTCCGGAGTCTTTTCTTTGCAGCTGCCTGCGTAAAAACAAGATATCGTTTTTCGATAGCGTGTGCCTGCCATTTTTGTAAAGGCTGCGGTCTTGCTTTATACAAATGACATGATAAAATAGAAAAGGTTTATAAAATGATCAGCCAAGGAGGTTTTTCCTATGAAATACTTGATCGCATCGGATCTTCACGGCTCTGCGTATTACTGCCGCCGGCTGGTGGATGCCTTTGCCCGTGAGCAGGCAGACCGCCTGGTGCTGCTGGGCGATATCCTCTATCACGGGCCGCGCAACGATCTTCCCAGAGAATACGCTCCAAAGGAAGTCATTGCCATGCTCAATCCCCTGAAAAACAGGATCCTGGCAGTGCGGGGCAACTGTGAGGCAGACGTGGATCAGATGGTTTTGGAATTTCCCTTTGCTTCAGACTTCGCTATTCTTGAAGTTAACAATAAACTGATTTATGTTACCCATGGCCATGTGCACAACCTAAAGAACCTGCCACCTCTTTGCCCGGGCGACATTCTGATGCACGGTCATACCCATATTCCCGCCTGGGAGGAATTCGGCGAAGGGAGTCTTTATCTCAACCCCGGCTCGGTATCCATTCCAAAAAACGGCAGCTGCTGCAGCTACATGGTGCTCGACGGGACCCAGGCCGTTTGGAAGGATCTGGACGGCACCGCGTATCACCGTCTGTCGCTATAAAAAGGCCGCCCCATGGACAGCGACCTGATCTATCAGATCCTTTCGGTGGTGGAAGAGATCCCGCCGGGGCTTATTGCCACCTACGGACAGATCGCCGATCTGGCCGGCCTTACAGGCCGTGCCCGCCTGGTGGGCAAGGTGCTGTCTGTATCTTCTTTTTACGGCGACTATCCCTGCCACCGGGTGGTGAATCACCAGGGTAGAACGGCACCCGGCTTCTTGCAGCAACGGGCATTGCTGGAGGAAGAGGGGGTCACTTTTTTAAAAAACGGAAGGGTCGACCTGAAAAAGCACCGCTGGAATGGCAATTAGACAGGGGGCAGTCCCTTTTGCCGCCGATCGGGCACGTCATGCTTGAAAACGTATTCTATACGGATTGCGCAACATTGAATCAAATAGGAGGTATTTTCCAAATGGAAACACAAACACGGTCAAAGCTTTGGACCTGGGATTTTATTAAACTGGGCATGGCCCGCATGTTCTACAGCGTTGCCATTCAGGTGCTGCAGACGGCATTCCCCATCTTTCTTGCTGCCCGCGGGTTCACCGCGTCTGCCATCGGCACCGTTGCCACCATGTATACCATGAGCTCCATGATCATGCGGTTTGCCTCCGGGCGACTGGTCGATACCTCCGGCCGCCGCAAGGTGGGCGTCATGGGCGCATTGTTCCTCTCTTGCGGAACGCTGGCCTGCCTGCTTACCGTCGTCTTTGAATCCGGACTGTCTGCCCATATCCGCATCGGCACGTTGGATCTTACCGTGGCCATGATCCTGATCATCATCGCAAGATGCGTTCACGGCTTGGGCAATTCCACCATCAATATCTCCAACACCACCATGTTTGCCGATATTCTTCCCCCCGACCGCTTTGCGGAGGGCATCGGCTATTCCGGTCTGTTCAATTCTCTTTCCACGGCCATCGGACCGGCCATCGCCATCGCACTCATCGCAGTCAGCACCAATATCACCTTCATCTCAGTCTTTGCTGCATCGTTGCTTTCGCTCTTCCTGCTCAACTCCATGAAGTACGAAAGCGATCCGGCCTACATCCAGAAGGCAAAAAGAGAAGACGAGCAGTCTTCTGACGAAGAAGAGCCCAAGGGCATCTGGGTCTACTTTGAAAAGCGCTCCATTCCCGCAGGCGTCATCCTGTTCGTTCTGGCGGTTGCATCGGCTGCCGCGACCAATTTCCTTGCACTTTATACCAAGAGCATCGGCCTTGCCGGCGTCGGCTATTACTTTACCTTTAAGGCGATCTTCATGATCATCACCCGCGCTCTGTCCGGCAAGATGACCGCCCGGTTCGGAATCTACCGCATCATCGAGATCGGCCTTGTGATCACGGCGATCGGCTATCTGGGCGTGCCCCACGCCACCAGTCCCTGGATGCTCTATATCTGCGCCGCCTTTGACGGCTTCGGCTGCGGCATGGCCTATCCGGGCCTGAGCGTGCTGACCCTGAACGGCGTTCCCAGAAAGAGAAGAGGCATCGCCAATTCCACCTATCTGATCACCTGGGATCTGGGTGTGGGCGTCGGCGCCATGATCTGGGGCTCGCTGATCGATTCCACCGGCACCTATACCATCATCTTTACCCTTTCCGGCATCGCGCTTCTCATCGACATGGTGGTCAGCATCTTCCTGTCGAAGCGCTATCCGGAAAGACCTGTTCATTAGTATTCCAAAGCCATTGCAGAAAAGGAGGATCGCATCATGATCAGAGAAAACGTACAGCAGATCTTAAAATACGTCAGCGGCGAACGCGCTTTTCAGACCGTTGCAGAGATCTCGACCTATCACCGGATCCAGTGCTCCACCGGCTATCGCGCCGCAGCAGAGCATGTAAAGCAGAAGCTGGACCGAATGGGTATCCCTTCCGCAGAGGTGCTGTCGTTTCCGTCTTCGGAAAAAGGCTTCTGGGGGCCGTATCCTACCTTCCAGGAATGGGACATCACCAATGCCTGGTGCGACCTGGTGTCTCCCTGTGAGACCCGCCTGGCCGACTTCGATGCCTGCCCCATTTCGGTCATCCAGAAAAGCATCGCCGTAGACCTTCGCAATACGCCCACCCCCGTCATTATGCTGGATAAGGGCTCCAAGGAAGCCGCCTACCGCAATCTGGATCTGCAGGGCAAGATCGTCTTCTACCGGGGTGATTTCAACGAGATCTACGGCTGGGCCGTCGAAAAGAAGGGCGCCATCGGCATCCTCACCGACTACGTGCTGGAGGATCCCTACGTAAGAGAACGCCACGATCAGTCCGATACCCGCCGCTATACCTCCTTCTGGTGGAAGCCCGATCAGAAAAAGGCCTTCGGCTTTGTACTCACTCCCCGCCAGGGCGATAAGCTGGCGAAGCTGTGCGCCGAGCTGGCGGCAAAGAAGGAATATCCCACCGTTACCTGCTATGTGGATTCCCGGCTGTATGACGGCCATATCGAAGATGTGACAGCCTTTCTTCCCGGTGAGACCGACGAAGAGATCCTGCTGGTCGGCCATCTGTGCCATCCAAGAGCCTCTGCCAACGACAATGCCAGCGGCTGCGCTGCTGTAATGGAAGCCATGCGCACCATCAACGATCTGGTCAATACCGGAAAGCTGCCGCCCCTTAAGAGAGGCATCCGCATGCTTTTGGTTCCCGAATTTCCCGGCTCCTATGCCTATGTGGAAAAGCTGGGCGCCGCTTCTGCAAAGATCAAGGCAGCCTTCAATCTGGATATGGTCGGCGGCCGTCAGGACAGAGGCTACGGTCCCATCACCATCACCGATCTGCCTCTTTCCCTGCCGTCTCTTGTTTCCGATGCGGCTGCTGTCGTGCTGGATGAGATCCGCCACGAGGTCTCGGGCATGACCGGCTCCTCCTTCTGCCCCATGTTCAACAGCCATATCACTTCCTTCTCCGGAGGAAGCGACCATATCGTCTATTCCGATCCGCAGTGCAGCATTCCCTGCCTGATGCTGGGCCAGTGGCCGGATAAGTATTATCATACCAGCAGCGACACTCTGGACCGGGTCGATCCCTATATCCTCAGCCGCTCCGCTGCTCTTGCCGCCGGGTATGCCTATTCGCTGGCCAACCTGGAGGCTGCCGACATGGCGCCCATTTGCGATATGGGTCTTGCCCGCACCGCAGCCTATCTGTCAGAGCTGTATACCCTGCTCGGCAAGGGCAAGGTGGATCCCGCTTTCTATAACGGCCGCATCGCAGCCTATACCAACTGGAAGCTGCAGAGCTTCGACAGCTTCTATGACTGGATCGGGGATATCTGCCCCGAAGAACTGGAGGCACAGAAGAACCGGATCCGTGCCCTGGTAAAGGCCATCGAAGGCTTCGATCCGACCACCGCAAGGCTTAAGAGCATCATCACCCCTGCCCAGAAGGTCAAATACCGGATGGTCATCCGCAGGACCTGCAATACCCCGTTCCCCATCCGCGGGCCGCGCACTGTATTCGAGCAGCCTCTGCAGGCCATGGTCGAGGAATTCCAGGAGAAGTATGTCCATTCCATGGGCGATGCCCTTACGGCCATCGGCTACTATTTCGACGGCGTAAAGACGGTTGCTCAGGTCGCTATGGATCTGGCCTATGAATTTAATGTCTACGATCCTGCGGCCGTGCTGCTGTATGCGAAGATCCTTGTCGCTGCAGGGCAGGCAGAAGAAGTATAAGACCCCGTCACGGGGATAAAAGAAGGGCTGCCCTAAGGCAGCCCCTTTTTTTTCGGTCTTTTTACATTTCTTTGAACTTATCGGCAGGCTGTTTGCATACCGGGCACTGTTCGGGTGGCAGGTCTGCGGTATGGACATAGCCGCAGACAGAGCAGATCCAGCGCTTTTTTCCTGCGTCCGGATCCTCGACGGCAGGGCAGGCAGCCAGTGTCGTTTCGATCTCGGCTGCGATGCGTTCTGCTTCATCCTGCGAGAACTCGCCCATATCCTCGATGACCATGCCGGTCAGCTGGGAGAACTTGCCTAAAATGGCCTGCTCCTCCATGGTGAGGGTTGCGACACGAAGCTGGCCCTTCATAAAGAAGGTATGAAAGCTGGCCGGCTCTGCCAGAGCGCGAAGTCCTTCTGCGACGGAAGGAAATTCCTTTTCGGAGAAAAGTCCCTCGCCGGCGACGACTACGTGTTTATAGTGCAGCTTGCCCCGCATCCGCTCTAAAAACAGCTTTGTCAGCTGGGCGGTATAGGGGCCGCGGAAGCCGAAGACCAGAACCAGATGGTCGTAGACAGTTTCATCCTCTGCCTGGAACGGGGTATCGACATTGACGCAAAGGCAGTTCAGCCTTGCAGCGATGGCCTGAGCCAGTCGTTTGGCGCTGCCGTGCTGGGTCTCATAACATACGATGCTTTTCATGGACGTGTTCCTCCTTTTTTGTATCAGTTAGCAATGGCTAATCATTTGATTACAGTATAGCATAGGAAGGTGACTTTCACAAGGGGCATGCGGCCTGCAAGGAAAGTCGACGCCCTCTTGGCAGCGGTGCATAGACTGTCACAGGCCGCCCCAATATGGTATACTGAATATATAACCTTTGAATCCGTTATTTCGAATTAGAAAGAAAGGACCCGATAAAAATGAAAAAAGCATATATCTCTGCTGATATCGAAGGCATGGAGGGCAACGTATCCCGCCTGCAGTCCAATTCTGCCTGCCGCGATTTCGGCATCGCCAGAAAGCGCCTTGCAGCCGACGTAAACGCAGCCATCGCCGCCTGCTTTGACTCCGGCTACGACGAGGTCTATGTCTGCGACGGTCATGCCGATATGGAGAATCTGATCATCGAAGATATGGATCCCCGCTGCAAGCTGATCTCGGGCGCCATGCGCAGCAGCCTGCAGATGGAAGCCATCGACAGCACCTTTGACGCCTATATCTCCTTCGGCCATGCCGGAGCCGGTCTGACCCTGGGCGGGGTCATCGATCATTGCTACAACGGCGGAAAGATCTATAACCTGCGGTTTAACGGTGTCACCATGAACACCGAGACGGTTGCCAATGCGCTGGTCGCCGGATTCTACGGCGTGCCTCTGGTCGCCTGCATCGGCGACAAGGCCCTGGCTGAAGAATGCAAGGCCTTTGTTCCCAACATGGAAGCCATCGTCGTAAAAGAAGGAAGAAGCCGTTTTTCTGCCATCTCCATCCATCCCACCGTTGCAAGAGAAATGATCTACAACGGCGTTAAGGCGGCTTTGGCAAGAAGAGATGAGATCAAGCCGCTGGACTGCCCGGCCGAGCTGACTATGGAGATCGACTTTAAGGACTCCAATATGGCAGATACCGCGACTCTGGTTCCCGGTGTCAAGAGACTGTCTCCCAGAACCGTATCCTTCACCGCCGACCCCGAGACCGTATTCAAGGTACACGAGCTGCTCTTCTACCGTGTCGTCGACCAGCTGGCTTAGACAGGAAGCTCCCGGCACGGATGCTGCTCCGACTACATCAAAAGGCAAAAGAAAAAGCTCCTCTTTCGAGGAGCTTTTTGCTTGGTGCGCCAGGCGGGATTCGAACCCACAACCTACTGATTCGTAGTCAGGCACTCTATCCGTTGAGCTACTGGCGCACGACTAAGCACTCAGATAATATACAATACCCGTTCTTGTTTGTAAAGCCTTTTTCGCAATTTATTTGAAAAGATTTTGCAGGATGGCATAGGCCAGCCGGTTGCATTCCCGGGTAAGAGGCTTCTGTTCCCGGGCCAGCACCAGAAAGCCTTCGTGAAAGCCTACCAGGTCGGCAAAGGCGCCCGGCCTTACGGGCAGCCGGTCCAGATCGGCAAAGAGAAGGTCTCCCTTCTGCTCTGCAAAGAGGGTGAGGGCGATGTTTCCGGTAAAGCTGTCGTATTCCAGGGTATAGCAGTCATCGAAAAAGCTGGCGGGCAGGCTTCCCGGCAGGGTCTTCGCCTTCAGCTGCACCTTCTTCTGCTTCAGCTGCGCCGGCCCCAACAGGGCGCTGCCGTTTTCATAGCGGGCGAAAAAGCCATCGTGAAAAGCGATGTCATGCCAGGGCAGAAAGTTGATCTTATCGCAGATCTTTGCCAGCTGGCGAACATCATCGCCGTTGTGCAGCAGAATGGTCTCTTTATCCTGCGGGCGGCCCAGCTGCAGATAGCGGCTGTATAACGAGATGCATTCCGCCCCGCCGATCTCATCGGTGCGGTGATCCTCGACGCCCAGGATCTCTTCCACTGCCTTCTGCCGAAGGGAGGGCACCAGCTCTGCCATGGGCCAGTATTTTTTCAGCCACAGATAAAGATCCGCATTCCAAAGCAGCGGCATTGAGGCATCGATGCCGTATTTTTTCGCCCGGGCCTTGACGAAAGGAAGATCGAAGCTGCGCCCGTTGTAGGTGATGACCGCATCACGGGCCGAAAGCAGCTCTGCCGTCTTTCGCAGCACCTGCTCTTCGCCGGCAGGATCCTCCGAAAACAGCTGGAGCAGCTGCTCTGTCTTGGGATCGTAAAAAGAGGCGCTGATGACCATATTGCCTACCGGAGAAAGGCCGGTGGTCTCGATGTCGAAGATGGCATAATTGAGATTTTTCAGATAAGGATCGTGCTTCATGGTCTTCAGTATAGCGGAAAAGAAGGCAAAAAACAAAAGAAACTGCAGGGGAGCAGTTTCTTTTGTTCAAAAGGGGTATTGGGATTAGAGATTTTGAAGCTAACAGGGGAGATAGTTTCAAGCAGAGTATAACAGAATTCCTTTTCCTGCGCAAGAAAGGATGTGATGAAATTGCGGAAAACGGCATTTTTCTGATTTTTCTCTTTTCCTTTTTTCCGTTTGCCGTTACAATGGACTGGTAGACAGAATCCTATTTTTGTTGTTTCAGTCAGGATATCAAAATGCCTTTTATCGAAGAGACCCTTACCAAAGAAGTTCTTTTGCAAAACCCCGTTTTTACTCTGGTCAGGCATACCGTTCGCGTAAAGGGCGGCCGCACCTCCACCCGCTATTGCATCGAGCATAAGGGGGCGGTAGCCGTCGCCGCATTGACTCCGGACGGAAAGCTGCTGATGGAAAAGCAATACCGCAAAGCCCTGGACGACGTGATCTGGGAGATCCCTGCCGGAAAGATCGACCCCGATGAGACCCCCTGCGAAGTCATCGCAGAAGACGGCCGGAAGGGCTATTGGCTGTGCACCGGCAAGCGGGAGCTGAAAGAAGAGACCGGCTGGGAAGCAGAAGACTGGCAGCCTCTTGCCACCATCTGCGGTTCGGTAGGCTATACCAACGAAAAGATCGAGATATGGAAATGCCGCTGCACGGTGCAGGGCGAGACCGATCCCGATGAGGGCGAAGATGTGGAGCTTTATGAATTCACCCTTCCTCAGCTGCTTGCGATGATCCGAAGGGGAGAGATCATCGACGCAAAGACCATCACCGCCGTGCTTCTTCTCGCACGGGAAGCCGGCATATAACAGAGGTTCCCATGGATCATATCGAAGAATTCAAACTGTATCTGAAAACCGAGAAAACCGCATCGGACAGCACCTGCAGCGCCTATCTGGGCGACCTGAAGGAATTCGATGCCTATCTGCTGCAGGAGCGGGGCAAGACTCCCGAAACAGCTGGAAACGCCGACATTGCCGCCTATCTCATGGCGCTGAAGTCTTCCGGACGAAACCCGTCGACGGTTAACCGTAAAATGTCTTCTGTAAGGTGCTATTACGCCTTTCTTCTGGAGAAGGGAAAGGTGATGACAAATCCGGCCGCCGGCATCCGGTCTCCCAAAATGGCTCCCAAGGCATTGGATTATCTTACCGTCGAGCAGATGGAGAGCCTTCTTGACATCGACGGCACCGATCCCAAAAGTCTTCGCGACAAGGCCATTCTGGAGCTGATGTACGCCACCGGCATGCGGGCCGGCGAAATGGCCTCGGCCGACGTGAAGGATGCCGATCTGAAGATCGGTTTCATCGTCTGCAGCACAGAAGGCAAAAGCCGCATCATTCCCATCGGAAAACCGGCGCTTGAGGCTTTAAAGACCTATCTGCAGCAGGCACGTCCCGCACTGGTAAAGGCAGACAGCGGCGAGAGCGCTCTGTTCGTCAATTACCAGGGCAGCCGCATCACCCGGCAAGGCATCTGGAAGCTGATCCGCTTTTACGGCGAAAAGGCAGGGCTGGGCAGCGGCCTGAATCCGCAGGTGATGCGCAATTCCTTTGCTGCCCATATGCTGCAGAACGGAGCCGATCTCAAGTCGCTGCAGGAGCTGATGGGGCTGGAGGATATCAATGCCGCCAAGCTCTATCTGACGGTTACTAAAAAGCGCATCATGGATGTCTACGACAAGACCCATCCCCGCGCGATGAAGCCGTAAAAAAACTTTGAAAAACCTTGAAAATTCACTTGCATTAAGCATCCCGATGTGATATTATCCGTTTCGCGTATTACGGGCGGTCCGCTGGAAGAGCCATGAAGCAAAGGGCTTCAGACGCTACCTATTCCAAGAACGTCTTTGTTAATGAAAGGAAACGAAACAACATGGATCTCATCAAGGCTATTACTGAAGAGTACGAAAAGAAGGATCTCCCCGAGATCTCCGTCGGTGATACTGTAAAGCTCACCCTGAAGATCAAGGAAGGCAACAAGGAAAGACTCCAGGTCTACGAAGGCTATGTTCTGAAGAAGCAGAACGGCGGCATCTCCGAGACCTTCACCGTCAGAAGAATCGCTTCCGGTGTCGGCGTCGAAAAGACCTTCCCCGTACATTCCCCCCTGATCGAAAAGATCGAAGTCGTCCGCAAGGGCCAGGTAAGAAGAGCGAAGCTCAATTACATGAGAGGCAGAACCGGTAAGGCTGCCAAGATCAAGTCGATCGGTCAGTAATGATGAACAACCGAAGGGTCTTTGCTTAAGGGCAAAGGCCCTTTTGTTTCTTTTTTGCCCGTCATTTCACCTATTAAAACAGGAAGTATATATGGAAAACATCTCTTGGTATCCGGGGCATATGAAAAAGACCCGGGAGCTGATCCAGGAAAATCTGAAGCTGGTAGATGTGGTCTGTGAGCTGCTGGATTCCAGGATCCCGTATTCCAGCCGCAATCCCATCATCGGCGAGCTGGTCAAAAATAAGATCCGGATCGTCATCCTGAACAAATCCGATCTGGCTGAAGAAGAAAACACGAAAAAGTGGGCGGAAAAACTGCGGCAGGAGGGCAGCCGGGTTCTTATCATGAACGCGGAAAGCGGTGAGGGCGCAGCTGCCCTTCGAAGTCTGCTGGCAAAGATCCGCGATGAGCGCAACGAAGACCGCCAGCGCAAAAAGCCTCTTCGCCTGATGATCGTCGGCATTCCCAATGTGGGAAAATCCTCTCTGATCAACCGTCTCACCGGTAAAAAGGGAGCAAAAACAGGCAACATCCCCGGTGTCACCAGGGGAAAGCAATGGCTTTTGCTGGGAGAGGATATCATGCTGCTGGATACTCCCGGCATTCTGTGGCCCAAGTTTGAAGACCAGGAGCTGGCAAAAAAGCTGGCCTTTTGCGGCGCCATCCGCGATGAGATCATGGATCTGGCGACTCTGGGGCTGGAGCTGATCGCCTGTCTTTCAAGGATCGCTCCCGACCTGCTGATTGCCCGCTACAAGCTGGACCGGCTGGAAGAGACCCCTCTGCAGACCATGGAGGCCATCGCCGCAAAGCGGGGCTTTATTCTCCCCGGAAAGCGCATCGATTATGAACGTACGGCCAGAACCGTCATCGACGAGTTTCGCGCCGGAACAATAGGAAGAATTTCACTGGAATAGGAAGGAGACCGTACCAATGAACAAAGAATATGCAGAATATGCGGTAGAAAAAACAAGAGAACTGATCGCCATCGACAGCCCCACCGGCTATACGTCGGCAGCGATGGACTGGGTCGTCAGCCAGTTCCGTCAGCTGGGCTTTGCCGCAGAGCTGACCAACAAGGGGGGCGTTTTCATCGACTTCGGCGGAAAAGACGATTACGGTATCATGTTCGATGCCCACGGCGATACCCTGGGCGCCATGGTCAGCGGCATCAACAGCTGCGGCACTCTGAAGATCGTTGCCCTCAACGGCTTTAACGCAAACAATGTGGAGGCTGAAAATGTAAAGGTCTATACCCGCAGCGGCAAGGTCTACGAAGGAACCATTCAGCTGCACAATCCTTCGATCCATGTCAATACCAAGTACAACGATACCGCCCGCACCTTCGATACCGTAGAGGTCTATCTGGACGAAGACGTAAAATGCAAAGAAGATGTCAAGGCTCTGGGCATCAATACCGGCGATTTCGTCTGCGCAGATCCCCGTTTTCGCGTCACCGAAAGCGGCTATATCAAGAGCCGTTTCCTCGACGATAAGCTTTCTGTCGGCATGCTGATGGCCTACGGCAAGTTCATCAAGGATAACCATATCCAGCTGCCCCATCATCTCTACGGCCATGTGACCGTATACGAAGAGGTGGGCCACGGCGCCTCCGCTACCTGCCCCGCAGATGTAAAGGAAGTCATCTCCATCGATATGGGCTGTGTCGGCGACGGTCTGGAATGCACCGAAAAGATGGTCTCCATCTGTGCAAAGGATTCCAAGGGACCCTACAACTACGAGGTGACCACCAAGCTGATCAACGCAGCCATCGCCTCCGGTGCCGACTATGCCGTCGATGTTTATCCCAGATACGGCTCCGACGTGGAAGCGACGCTGGCATCGGGCCACGACATCAAGCACGGGCTCATCGGTGCCGGCGTATTTGCCAGCCACGGTTACGAGCGCTCCCATATGGACGGCGTTCTCAATACCCTCAAGGTAATGGAAAGCTACATGAACCAGTAAGCATAACCGGGTCCCCTTTGCTCTGTCTGCAGGGCAGAGGGGATCTTTGTATCCCTCGGACTTATGAAAAACCACGCCATCATTCCCATTTTCATACCCCATCTGGGCTGTCCCCACAAGTGTGTCTTCTGCGACCAGAAAGCCATCACCTCGGCTGCAGCGCCTGTCTCAGAGGAAGAGGTCATCCGCACGGCAGAGACCTATCTTTCCACTCTGCAGGGCAGCGGGGCCGCCATTGAGATGTCTTTTTTCGGCGGCAGCTTTACCGGCATTCCCCTGCAGCAGCAGAAGTCTTATCTTGCCATCGCCCGCCGGTACAAGGAGGAGGGGCGCATCTCTTCGATCCATCTGTCAACCCGCCCCGATTATATCGACCGCAGGATCCTGGACAATCTGAAGGAATACGGCACCGATGTGATCGAGCTGGGAGTGCAGTCCTTTGATCCCCAGGTGCTGCGACTGTCGGAGCGGGGCCATTCGCCTCAGCAGGTATGGGAAGCCTGCCGCCTGATCAAAGAATACGGCTTTACCCTGGGGATCCAGCTGATGACCGGCCTGCCCGGCGATTCCTACCAGGCGTGCATGCGGTCGGCCCAATGCACCGTCGATATTGCGCCTGCCATCGCCAGGATCTATCCTACGGTGATCCTGAAGGGCACTCCGCTGGCAAAGATGTATCTGGAGGGCTCCTATCAGCCCTTTTCGCCGCAGGAGACCCTTCGAACGGCAACCGCTATGTATAAGCTGCTCACCGAAGCCGGCATCCGGGTGATCCGTGTCGGCCTTAAGGCCAGCGACCGGATCAACGACGGCGAGACCTCCGATGTGCTGGGAGGAACCTTTCATCCGGCCTTTCGCCAGCTGGTAGAAGGAGAGCTGGCCAAAGAGAAGATCGAAGAAGCGCTGAAGGGCTGCCGCAGCCTGGTGGTCCGGGCGGGAACCAAGGCCTTCGGGGCGGTGATCGGCCACAAGGCCTGCAATAAAAAATATTTTGCAGAGCAGTATCCCCAGAAATCCCTTCGCTTTATTTGCGATTCCTCTTTGGAGGATCACGCCATCCTGTTTGAGAAAAACCTATGATCTATGCCGCATCCAATGCGCCTTTACCGGTGCTTTCCTATCTGAAAACGAAAGATCAGGTGACGCTGACGGGGCCTCTTTCCAATGTGGATCCTTCCATCGCCTGCCATCCAGATCTGATCTTCTGCGATCTTGGGCCGGGCAGTCTTCCCCGCATCTTTCGAGGCGATCCTACGCTGCTTACGCCCCGGTATCCGGGCGATTGCCGCTACAATGCAGCGGTGGTCGGTTCCTATATCATCTGCCGGCCGCAAAGCACCGATCCTGCCCTTCTTGCTGCGGCGAAAAGGCAGATCGAAAGCCGCCGGCAGACGGCGCAGCTTCTTGGCGTAAAGCAGGGCTATACCAAATGCAACCTGGCGGTGCTGGATGAAGCCCATGTGATCACCGAAGACCGAGGCATCGCGCGGGCGCTGCAGCACTCGGATATAAGCTGCCTTCTGATCGGCGGCGGCTTTGTGCAGCTGCCTGGGCATCCCTGCGGCTTTATCGGCGGAGCCTGCGGAAGAGTGGGGCGCGAGCTGATCTTTGCGGGCGATCTGACGGTCCATCCCGATGCAGCTGCCATCACCCGGTTTGTCAAAAGCTGCGGGTTGGTTCCGGTCTGGTTTTCCGGCATTCCTTTGACAGATGTCGGCTCGATTCTATGGGAGCCTTCCTGCTAAGCAGCCGTTCTGCATCCGTGCAAATGCACAGACTATTCTTCTGTGGAATTCGGGTCCATGCGATCTGTTCGCCGCAAAATAGTATTTTTTTCTGTCTTTGATTGCAATTTTTAGCGAAAACACTATAATATAATAAGAATTATTCTTTTTATTACGGTTATTTCTTCCTGTTCTTTTTTAGAAAGCGTGATTTCTATGAATTACGTTCTTGACTATGAAATCTGTTCTCTCATAATCCTTTCCGTTGTAGGACTCCGGTTTTTCATTCTGAAGCGATTTCCCGATCATACCTGCCGCATGTTCAGCGTTCTGATCGTTACCGCTTTTTTTGATATTTTCTTCGACATAGCAGGCGCTTTTTCCATCGATCATATCGCGGCGCTTCCCGGCTGGCTCTGCGTTTTTGTCAACCTGATTTTCTATATCCTGCAGGCTGCGCTTCCCATGATCATGATGACCTTTGTCGCCTTTCTGTGCGGCATGCTGGATGTGCAGAGTATCAAACGCGCCTGGCCTTTATATGTTCCCTACGGGGTTCTTCTGCTGCTGATCCTGACCAATCATTGGCATCATTATTTCATTGCCGTATCCGTGCAGAACGGTGTGAAGGTCTGCTCTTTGGGCGTTGGCACTCTGCTGGAATATCTTTGCAGCGGCTTTTATGTGGCGACGTCCTTTGTCATCGCTTACCGGTATCGCAATCAGATCGAGCTGAGCCAGTACAATACCATGGCCTTTGCCGTATTCACCATCTCCATCACCATTCTGCTGCAGGTGATGTTTCCCTTCTGCCTGCTCACCGGCGTCGGGATCACCATCTGCGTGCTGATGATGTGCTTTACCATGCAGGATCCGGCCGATATGCTGGATTCCGCCTCGAAAATGTTCAACTACCGCGCCCTGGAGCGCTTTCTCAATAATTACCGTTCTTATGACGGCACCATGTATATGATCGCGGTGGATATCTGCAACTATAATAATGTCCGAACCTCCATGCCCTTAGCCTCCTTCAGCAAGATCATCCGCGATCTGGGCCACTTTTTCAATGTGGTCATCTACAAAAGCGGCTGGGCTTTTCGCATGTCCGATACCCGTTTTCTGCTGATCACCTTCCATGAAAGGAAATTCCAGTCTTTGCGCAATACGATCCGCTACCGGATCAACAAGCCCTGGAAGACCGACGAGCGCAGCGCTTTGCTGTCGGCGACCTTATGCTGCAGCAGGCAAACGGATTTTTCCGAGCCTAAGAACATTATCGGTGTGATCAACATGGCCATCGACGAGCTGCCCAAAGAGCGGCAGGGCAGCGATTTTGATATCGACAACGACTGCCTGGATCGGGGCATCCGCAGAAGCAATGTGGAAAAAGCTCTGCGTCACAGCCTGGCCTCGGGAAAGGGCTTCTATCTGAATTTTCAGCCGATCCGCAACATTAAGACCGGCGGCTTTACCCATGCAGAAGTGCTGCTTCGCATGGATACGGAAGAGCTGGGACCGGTGTCGCCCAGAGAATTCATTCCCATTGCCGTGTCGTGCGGTCTGATCCGCGAGCTGGATCTGATGGTCGTATCCAGGACCTGCGAATTCCTGCAGAAGCATCCGGAGCTGTTCGCGATGGGGCTTAAGAGCCTGAGCATCAACCTGTCTTCTCCGGAGCATTTTACCGACCAGGCAGCTACTCTCACCTCCACCGTGCGCAAATACGGCATCGAGCCGGAGCGGCTCATCTTCGAAATGACCGAGACCATTGCACTGTCCAATTATACGGCGGCAGAGACCATGATGCGGTCGATGAAGAACAGGGGCTACTCCTTCTTTCTCGACGATTTCGGCACCGGCTATGCCAATATTCTGGCGCTTCGGTCGCTTCCCTTCAATTGTGTCAAGCTGGACCGTTTCCTGGTCCATGCCGACGACTGCACAGGACGGATCCTGTTCGATGAGATGGCGCGGCTGCTGAGCCGCCTTGGGGTCGATGTTCTCGCCGAAGGGGTCGAAACGGAGGAACAGAATGCCCGTGCAGCAGCCAGCGGAAGCTCTTATGTGCAGGGCTTTTACTATTCCCAGCCTCTGAACGGAGATTCCTTTATCGAGTTTATGGAAAAAAACAAATAAATAGGATATAATTAAGGGGCAGTCCATGTTTTATGGCTGCCCCGTTTTTTCTTTTCCTGGGAAATGAGGTCGCATATGGCAAATATCATCGCAGTGATCTGGGATTTTGATAAGACTCTGGTCGACGGATATATGCAGGATCCGATGTTCGAAGAGTACGGCATCGATTCGAAGCAGTTCTGGGCAGAGGTCAATTCCACCCTCGATCAATATGAAAAACAGCACCTGCGGGTCAATAAAGATGTTTTCTATCTGAACTATTTCATCAAATACGCTAAAGAAGGGATCTTCAAGGGCCTGAACAATCAGCGCCTCAATGGCTTCGGAAAGACGCAGCAATTCTACCCGGGTGTGCCCGAGTTTTTAAAGGAAACGAAAGAGCTGCTCAAGGGCGAAGATAAATATGCCGAGCTGGGCATCCAGGTAGAGCATTACATCATCTCCACCGGCTTTGCCGAGGTGATCCGCGGCTCTCAGCTGATGCCGTATCTGGACGGCGTCTGGGGCTGCGAGCTGCTGGACGGTACGGCCGACGACGGCAGCAGTGTGATCAGCGAGGTGGTCTATACCATCGATAACACCACTAAGACCCGGGCCGTTTTTGAGATCAACAAGGGCATCGGCAAGCTGGACGGCATCGATGTCAATTCCAAGATCCCCAAGGAGCTGCGCCGGGTGCGGATGGAGAATATGATCTATATCGCTGACGGTCCCAGCGATATTCCCGCCTTCTCGGTCATCAAGCAGAACGGCGGTGCCACCTTTGCCATCTATCCCAAGGGCGATGTGAGGGCCATGCAGCAGGTCGATCAGATGCGTGCCGACGGAAGAGTCGACATGTATGCAGAAGCCGATTATTCGCCCAATACCACGGCCAATATGTGGATCACCCAAAAGATCCGCGAAATGGCCGAGCGAATGCTGAAGGCCGAAAAAGACCGGGTCGCGGCAGCTGCGTCCCCATCCCCGAGGCATATCACCTAGTCTCCTTGCTGCCTGCAGCTGCAGGCA
>JABUTE010000122.1 GCA_021443825.1 Bacillota bacterium | reverse complement strand
CAAAGAAGACATTCTGGCTGGCAAAACGGTTCGCGTTGCCGTGGAATCGGGTTTTCGCAGGGGCATGGGCACCATTATCGACTCTCAGCTGACGACCATCATTGCATCGGTCATCCTTTATGAGTTCGGCACCGGCTCTGTCAGAGGCTTTGCCCTTACCCTGCTCATCGGTATCATCGCATCTCTGTTTACGGCTGTCACCATCTCCCGGCTGATGCTCAATGTGGTATCCGAAAGCAAGAGCCTTGCAACCAAGAAGATGTTTGCCGTTCGCGAAAAGGAGCTGTCGGAGGTCATTAAGACGAAGGATATCGACTTTATCGGCATGCGCAAAAAGTTCTTTGCGATCGCTGCCGCCGTTCTGATCCTGGGCATCGGCGTCGGTCTCATTCGCGGGTATAACCTGGGCATCGACTTTACCGGCGGCACCATGCTGAAGCTGAATGTGGGTGCCGGTGCCGATACGGCTGCGATCGAATCGGTTCTTAACGGCTACGGCATCACTGCCGATATCCGCCACGCCGGAGAAGAAAACGAAAAGGTCATCATCAAGACCACCACCGTTATCGACAACGAAGATCGGGCACAGCTTTGCTCCGATATCAAGGAGGCCCTCGCTCTGGATGTTTCCGATGCCGAGATGATCGAAGAAGCCGGTCTGATCGGCCCCTCTGTCGGCGATCAGCTGAAGGCCAATACGGTAAAATCCACGGCTCTTGCATGCCTTGCCATGCTGATCTACATCGCGATCCGCTTCGAGTGGCGATTCGGAGTCGCCTCTATTTTGGCTCTTTGCCACGATGCCGCCTTCCTGTTTGCCTTCTACGGCCTGTTCCACGTACAGATGAACAGTCCGTTCATTGCAGGTCTTCTCATCATCATCGGTTACTCCATCAACGATACCATCGTAGTATTCGACCGTGTCAGAGAAAATCTGGCAATGGGAAGAAAGATCAAGCTGGAAAAGGTTCTCAACGAAAGCATCAACCAGTCGGTCAGCAGGGCCTTCATGACCTCGCTCACCACGGCACTGGCCATCATTCCCCTGATCCTGATCTGCGGTGATGCGATCCGCGCCTTTGCACTGCCGCTGCTGGCCGGCGTTGTCTGCGGAACCTTCTCCTCCCTGTGCCTGGCATCTTCCTTCTACTTTATCATTGTAAAACTCACAAAAAAGAACAAGTACAGAGGTGCTTAATCCATGATCAGCGAATACGTTCAGAGCATTCTGGACATCAACCCCAACTACGATGCGCAGCTTCTTGAAAAGGCCTATCGCACCGCAGAAGAATTTCATAAAGACCAGCGACGCCGTTCCGGCGAGCCTTACATCATTCACCCTAAGGCGGTCGCCATCATTCTTGCCGAGATCGGCATGGATGATTCCACCGTCGCTGCCGGCATGCTTCATGATGTCGTAGAAGATACTCCTTATACCCTGGAGATGGTCGCCAAGGAATTCAGTCCCGACATCGCCATGCTTGTCGATGGCGTTACCAAGCTGACCAATCTGGTCTACGAAAGCAAAGAAGAAAAGCAGGCAGAAAACATCCGCAAGATGTTTCTTGCCATGTCGAAGGATATCCGCATTCTGGTCATCAAGCTGGCCGACCGTCTGCACAATACCCGTACCATTGAGTTTATGCCCGATCACAAGAAGATCGAAAAGTGCACCGAGACCATTGAGATCTATGCGCCCCTGGCTGCCCGCCTCGGCCTGTACGCATTTAAGTACGAGATGGAGAACATTTCCTTCCAGGTGCTGTATCCCGATGCCTATGCCAAGCTGGATAAAGAGATGCAGAACCGCAACGAGGTGCGCTCTGAGGTGATCGATCACGTGATCGCCGAGGTCAGGGGGTTGCTGGATGAAATGAGCATCCAGTATGATATCTACGGACGCAGCAAGCACTACTACAGCATCTACAAGAAGATGACGTTCCAGAAGAAGACCCTCGATGAGATCTTCGACCTGACCGCCATCCGTGTCATTGTCGATTCCGTGCAGGACTGCTATGCGGCTCTGGGTGCGGTCCATACCAGATGGAAGCCCATCCCCGGACGCTTTAAAGACTACATCGCCATGCCCAAGCCCAACAACTACCAGTCCCTGCACACCACCGTCATCGGCGACAACGGGCTTCCCTTTGAGATCCAGATCCGCACCAAAGAAATGCATCTGGTTGCCGAATACGGTATCGCCGCTCACTGGAAATACAAAGAGGGCATTCAGAGCGATGACTCTGAGTCCAAGCTGGCATGGCTTCGCCAGTCCCTGGAATGGCAAAAGGATGCCAACAACTCCAAGGATTTTATCGAGACCCTGAAGATGGATCTTTTCTCCAGTCAGGTATTCGTATTTACCCCCAAGGGCGATATCATCGAGCTGCCCTCCGGCTCCACACCTCTTGATTTTGCATTCAAGATCCATACCAACATCGGTTTTAAATGCATCGGTGCCAAGGTCAACGGCAAGATGGTGCCCATCGATTATAAGCTGCAAAACGGTGAGATCATCGACATCGTCACCTCGAACAGCTCCAAGGGCCCCAGCATCGACTGGCTCAAGATCGTTCAGACCAACTCGGCCAAAAATAAGATCCGCCAGTATCTGAAGAGAGAAAACAAGACAGCCAGCGCCGAAAAGGGCAAGGATATGCTGGAAAAAGCCGTTCGAAAGAAGGGGCTTGACCTGAAGGAGGTCTTAAAGGCGCCCTATATTCTGCGCGCTGCCAAGGCACAGAATTTCACCACAGCCGAAGATCTTTACAACGCAGTCAGCTACGGCGGCTCCGTCATGTCGAAGACCATCAAGCTTTGCGAGGAGTATTATCACGAAGATATTCAGCTGGCCTTAAAAAAGCAGGAAGAGGTCAAGATCCACGACAAAAAGCCCGACCGCAAGAAGATGGCCAAGGGCGTTTCGGTCAAGGGCGTTTCCGATCTGTTCGTCCGCTTCGCCGGCTGCTGCAACCCGGTTCCCGGAGACGAGATCATCGGCTTTACCACCAAGGGCCGCGGCGTGGCTGTTCACAGAGCCGATTGCGTCAATATGCTGTCTCTTCCCGAGGCCGATAAGGTGCGCATCATCGAGGTCGCCTGGGAAGACGATCAGGAAGACATGGTCTTCGACTGCCGCATCAACATCGTCGCAGAAGACCGAAAGGGTCTGTTTGCCGATGTATCCAAGGCCTGCGAAAACATGGACATCAACATCACCGGAATCAATGCCAAGAAGGACAAGAGCGACGTTACAACCATGGAGGTCACCCTGGCCATCAACAGCATTCAGGATATCGCCAAGGTCATGGCCCGGTTTCAGCAGATCCGCAGCGTGGTCGATGTCTACCGCAACAATTCATAGGAGGATTCCGTGGAATTCAAATGCTTTGCCAACGGTCCCTTTACGACCAACACTTATCTCGTCTACGAGCCGGGCACTCATGACGGCTTTATCATCGATCCTGCCACCGGCTATCAGCCTCTGCTGGAAGCGATCAAAGCCCTGGATATCGATCTGAAATACATCGTTCTTACCCACGGCCATTCGGACCACACCGGCGGTATCGCCTTCTTTCGGGAACAGTTTCCTGATGTTCAGGTGGTGGCATCCCGACTGGAGCGGGAGACTCTCGCAAGCCGCAAGATGAGCTTTGCAAGAGAACCTATCGCCGCCGACATCGAGGTGGAGGACGGCCAGCAGCTGCAGATCGGAGCGCTCCACATGACCTTTTTGTCTACGCCCGGTCACACTCCCGGAGGCATGTGTATCCTCATAGATCAACACCTGTTCTGCGGAGACACTCTGTTTTTTACCAGCATCGGCCGCACCGATCTTTGGGGTGGCGATACGGAAAAGCTTCTTACCTCCATCAAGGAAAAGCTTCTGGTGCTTCCCGGTGATACCAAGTGCTTCCCCGGTCACGGCGGAGCGACCACCATCGGATTTGAAAAGGAGAACAATCCTTTTGTACAGAATTAAAGTCGCAACTGAAAAAGACAAATACGAGCTGGGCGAGCTGACGAAAATGTTCCTTCCGGCCTCCGCCTTCGAAATGACCTTCGAAGACAGTGCCGTTGGTCCATTTGACCTGACCATCGCCGAGGATGGCTCCAAAGACGACAGGAAGAGGCTCCTGTATGGGTTCTTGAAAGAACAAACAGGAAAGGACCTGGATTGGGGCATCCTCACCGGCGTTCGCCCCGGAAAGCTGTATAACGACCTGTTCCGTTCCCTGGGACGGGAAGAAGCCGAACGTCGCCTGCGCAGCGACTATTATGTTTCACCCGAAAAGCTGCACCTGCTTTCGCAAGTGCATTTCGTTCAGGAAGAGCTTTTCATGGACCGGGATCCCCATGCGGTGGGCATCTATGTGGGGATTCCCTTTTGCCCGACCCGCTGCTCCTATTGCTCCTTTACCTCCAATCCCATCAAGGGCGATGCTGCCATCCGCTATCTGAACGCATTGCTTACCGAGATCGAAGCGGTCGCCTGCATCATGAAGGAGCAGGGTCTCTATGCCGAATCGGTCTATATCGGAGGGGGAACTCCTACCAGCCTGATCGACTCGGAATTTGAAAAGCTGCTGCAGGCAGTCGCCTCCAGCTTCATTACGGAAAAAACAAGGGAGTTTTCTGTGGAGGCCGGCAGGCCCGATACCATTACCGAAGCCAAGCTTGCTCTTATCAGAAAATACGGGGCCGGGCGCATCAGCATCAATCCCCAGTCCATGAAACAGCATACCCTCGATCTCATCGGTCGAAGCCATACCCCCGAAGAGATCCTGCAGGCTTTTGGCCTCGCCAAGCAGGCAGGCATCCCCATCATCAATGCCGATCTGATCACCGGCCTTCCCGAAGAAGAACCGGAGGATTTTAAAAACACCCTGGATCAGGTCATCGCTTTGGACCCTGAAAATATCACGGTCCACACCCTTGCCGTCAAAAAGGGCTCCCGCCTGATCGAAAGCGACGAGGAATACAATTATAAGCATGGGCAGGTGGTTGCACAGATGCTCTCCTACGCAGAAGCTGCGTTGACCAAAGCCGGCTATAAACCCTATTACCTGTATCGCCAAAAGCATATGGCAGGCAATTTCGAAAACGTGGGCTGGTGCAAAAACGGCACTCCAAGCATCTACAATATCCGTATCATGGAGGATGATCAGACCATCATCGCCATGGGTGCCGGAGCCATGACGAAGGTGTTTTATCCCAATGAAAACCGTCTGGAGCGTGTCCCCAACGTATCCAATTACGAGATCTATATCGAACGTATTCAAGAAATGATTCAAAGAAAGAAGGATGGTATCCTATGAGCATCAGCATAGTCAAGGGAACGAAAGATATTCTGCCGCAGGAGGTCTACAAATGGCAGCATGTGGAAAAGCTGTGGCGTGAGATCTGCGCCAGATACGGCTTCACCGAATTCCGCACGCCCATCTTTGAACATACCGAGCTGTTTCAGCGGGGCATCGGCGATACCACCGATGTTGTCCAGAAAGAGATGTACACCTTTACCATCTCCGACCGCAGCCTGACCTTAAAGCCGGAGGGAACCTCGCCCGTAGTGCGTTCCTTCATCGAAAACAAGCTGTATACCGGTCAGCTTCCCGCCAAATACTATTACATCACTCCGTGCTTCCGTTACGAAAAGATGCAGAAGGGAAGACAGAGGCAGTTTCATCAGTTCGGCATCGAGATCTTCGGAAGCGATACCATGCTGGCCGATGCCGAGGTCATTTCACTGGGCTATGAATTCTTAAAAGCCTGCGGACTTGACGATGTAAAGCTTCATATCAACAGCATCGGCTGCCCGACCTGCCGCAGCGAATACCGCAAAGCCCTGCAGGACTATTTAAGACCCAATCTGGACCGGCTTTGCGACACCTGCCGAGGCAGATTTGACCGCAATCCCATGCGCATTCTCGACTGCAAATCGCCTGTCTGCCAATCCTTTGCCGCAGACGCTCCCAGAATGCTGAACTTTCTTTGCGACGACTGCAAAAATGCTTTTGAAGAGCTGAAGACCGATCTGGATGCGCTGCAGATCCCCTATGAGGTGGATCCCGGCATCGTAAGAGGCCTTGATTACTACACCAAGACGGCCTTTGAATTCGTTTCCGATAAGCTGGGGGCCCAGTCCACCGTCTGCGGCGGAGGCCGCTACGACAATCTGGTAGAAGAGGTAGGAGGCCCCAAAACAGCAGGCGTCGGCTTCGGTCTGGGAATCGAGCGTCTGCTTCTCATCATGGAAGCCAGCGCCGCCGAGCCGGAGCAGCCGAAGGTCTGCGACGTATTCGTTGCAGCCCTCGGAGAAAACGCCCGTCCCAAGGCCCTGCAGCTTGTTTCCCAGCTGCGCAAAGCCGGGCTTATGACCCAGATGGATCTCAACGGCCGGGGTCTTAAGGCACAGATGAAATACGCAGACCGTTTGCATGCAAAGTATTGCATCATGATCGGAGACGACGAGCTGCAAAAGGGGGTTGCCGTCATCCGTGATATGAGTACTTCGTCTCAGACAGAAGCAGCATTTGAAAGTATTATCGATCACTTAACGATCTAAGAGGTGAACCATGGATAAGTTATTGAAAAGAACACATTATTGCGGCCAGCTGACTGAGAGCAGCATCGGCCAGACTGTCACCGTCAACGGCTGGGTCTCCAAGAGCAGAAGCCTTGGCCAGGGCCTGATCTTCGCTGATATCCGCGATCGCAGCGGCATCGTTCAGGTGGTCTTCGGCGACGGTACTCCCGAAGAGATCATCGCAAAGGCAGCTTCTCTTCGCAGCGAATATTCCGTCGGTATTACCGGCACCGTCAGAGAAAGAGAAGCCAAAAACGATAAGCTGGCCACCGGAAGCATTGAGATCGTTGCCAGCGATCTGAGCATCTATTCCGAATCGGAGACTCCTCCCATCTATATCAAAGACGACGACAACGTATCCGGAGACCTGCGCCTCAAATACCGCTATCTCGATCTGAGAAAACCCATGATGCAGAATGCCATGGCTGTCCGAAACAAGATGTATCATGTGATCAGAGACTACTTCTATGAAAACGGCTTCATCGAAGTGGAGACCCCTATCATGTGCAAGCCGACGCCGGAAGGGGCAAGAGACTATCTGGTTCCCTCCAGAGTAAATCCCGGAAAGTTCTATGCGCTGCCCCAAAGCCCTCAGCAGTTCAAGCAGCTGCTGATGATCGGCGGATTTGACCGCTATATGCAGATCGCAAAGTGCTTCCGCGACGAAGACTTAAGAGCAGACCGTCAGCCCGAATTCACCCAGATCGATATCGAAATGTCGTATGTCGATCAGGAGGATATCATCGCCATGCAGGAGGGCTTCCTGAAGAAGTTCTTTAAAGAGATGAAGGGCATCGACATTCAGACGCCGCTGCCCCGCCTCACCTGGGACGAAGCCATGAACCGCTACGGCTCCGATAAGCCCGACCTTCGCTTCGGCTTTGAGCTTCACGACCTGCACGATGCCGTCAAGGACTGCTCCTTCAGCGTCTTTACCGATGCTTTAAAGGATGGCGGAAAGGTCATGGGCATCGATCTTACCGATTGCAGCAGCCGCTTCAGCCGCAAAGACATCGACAAGATGACCGAATCCATCAAGACCTACGGCGCCAAGGGCATGGTTTGGCTGCGCATGGAAAAGGATGAGATCAAATCCTCTGTTTCCAAGTTCTTTGATCAGCAGCAGTTGGCAGAGATCGCAAAGGTCTTTGATGCAAAGGAAAACGACCTGATCCTCATCGTTTCCGGCAAGAAAGAGGTCGTCTGGTCTTCTCTTGGCTTCTTAAGAAGAGACATCGCAGGCAAGCTGGGCCTTCTGGATACCGAAAAGTTCGCTTTGCTGTGGGTCGTCGACTTCCCTATGTTCGAGTGGTCGGAAGAAGAGCAGCGCTATATGGCAATGCACCATCCCTTCACCTCTCCCAAAAAGGAGCACATCCATTACATGGAAAGCGGCGAGCTGGATAAGGTCTATGCCGATGCCTACGATATCGTCATCAACGGCTACGAAGCGGGCGGCGGCTCCATCCGTATCCACGACAGCGGTCTGCAGAAGAAGATCTTCGAGGTGCTGCGCCTTTCCGAAGAAGATATCCAGAACCGCTTCGGCTTCTTTATCGACGCCTTCAAATACGGCGCACCTCCTCACGGCGGTCTGGCCTACGGTCTTGACCGTCTGGCCATGCTGGTGCTGGGAACCGACGATATCCGTCAGGTCATCGCCTTCCCCAAGAACCAGAATGCCCAGTGCGTCATGTCGGAAGCCCCGACCACAGTCAACACCCAGGATCTGGATATTCTGTCCATCCAGGTAAAAAAGACAGAAGACTAATGGATAAGATCGGCGTATTCGGCGGAAGCTTCGATCCCGTTCATTACGGGCATCTGATCCTCGCCGAACAGTTGCGGGAAGAGGCAGGGCTGGACAAGATCGTGTTCATCCCTACCTATATTTCCCCTTTTAAACAGGCGGTCAAGGCGACCGACGGAAGGAGCAGGGTCGAGATGCTTCGGCGGGCATTTCTGGGAAACCCTAATTTTTCTGTGTCTGATATCGAGATCCAAAGGCAGGGCACCTCGTATACCATCGATACGCTGGAATACCTTCAGCAGCAATACGAAGGACGCCGCATCTATTTCATCATGGGCACCGATGCCTTTCTCGGTATCGAAAACTGGTATCGCCACGAAGACCTGCTGAACAATTTCAGCTTTCTGGTGGGTATGCGCAAGGGCCACGACAATGAGCAGCTGCTGCAAACGGCAGAAGAGCTGCGCAGCCGCTATACTCTGGATGTACGCATCTTTGACATTCCAGAGCTTGAGCTTTCATCCAGCGAGCTGCGGTTTCGCTGCCAGGCAGGGCGCTCCATCAAGTATCTCACGCCCGATCCGGTCATCGAATATATCCAGGAGCAGGGTCTTTACAGCGACCTGCTGCTACGGCTGGAAAGCTTTGCGCAGGACCATCAAAACCCCCACCGACTGGCCCATACCCGAGGCGTCGTCGAGTATGCCAGGCGCTATGCTTTGAAATACGGAGCCGATCCCTTTAAGGCAGAGGTTGCTGCCTGGTTTCACGACAACTATAAGAGCGCAGGCCCTCTGGAGCACGGCTTTAAGGCAGCCGAGCAGCTGGCAAAGCAGTTCGGCATCAACGACCCCGATATCCTCAATGCAGTGCGCTATCACACCACCGGTCGGCCGGCTATGAGCCTACTGGAAAAGGTTGTCAAGCTTGCCGATCAGCTGGAGCCCTCCAGAGACGATCCGTATATCAAACAGCTGCGCACCGGTCTTTCCGCCGACATCGACGTAACGCTGCTGGCGCTGATGAAGCGCACCAGAGAATATGTGCTCTCGCAGGGAAAGCCCTTTGACGGACTTTCGCAGCAGGCCATCGATTACTACGAAAACTTACAGAAATCAAGATCATAAAATACAGGAGGTCACTTATGACCAGCAGAGAAAGTGCATTACTCATGGCACAGGTCCTCGATGAAAAGAAGACCACAAATATCGATATCATCGATATCGCAGAAAAATCCGGCTTCGCTGACTTTTTCGTTATCGGAACCGCCAGAAATCTTCGTCAGCTCGGCTCTCTTGCCGATGAGCTGGAAGATAAGATGGCAGAGAACGGCGTCTTTGCCGACCAGGTGGAAGGAAAGAGCTCCGGTTGGGTGCTCATCGATTTCGGCGACATCGTCGTCAACCTGTTCACTGCAGAAGAACGGGAGCATTATCAGATCGAACGGGTATGGAACGACTGCATCCGCATCGATTTTGAACCCGCCCCAAAGGAAGACTGATCCGATGGGCGTTGCTTTCACCTTTGATGCAGAGGCCTTTGCATCCGACCTGGAGGAGCTGATCGGCGATATCACCGGGATCGTTCAGGAAACAGGCTATTCTTCCATCGGGAGGTTTCCCACTCTTTATACAGCAACCACCGAAGAGGACAAGCAGCTAGAGGCCGATCTGAACCTTGCCGTCGAAGACCCCTCAGCTGCTCACACCTTTCAGCTGGCATCCGCTCTTCGCTCTTATATCGAACTGGACGATATCAATATGGGTCTGATGGCGCTGGCAGCCGAAAAGCTGGTCTGCCTGTTTACCGATCTGGACAGAGAAAGAGGACTGGCCATTCTCAGCTCCATGGAAATCGAGTAGGTAGAACCGATGGCAAGAAAAAAAGCAACCAGGCTTCGGATCGTGCCGCTTGGCGGTCTTCGCGAGATCGGCAAGAATATCACCGTTTTTGAATACGATAACGATATCATTCTTCTGGACTGCGGCATGGCCTTTCCCGATTCCGACATGCTGGGTGTCGACGTGGTCATTCCCGATTTTACTTATCTGCGCGAACACGCCGACAAGCTGCGGGGAATGATCGTCACCCATGCCCACGAAGATCACATCGGCGCAATTCCCTTTTTGCTGCAGGAGTTCGATCTTCCCATCTACGCCAGCAGGCTGACCATCGGATTTATCCGCAATAAGCTGAAGGAGTTCGACCTGACCGGCGATCTTCGCGAGGTGGCGCCCGGCGACTATGTGCGCCTGGGCAGCTTTGTGATCGAGATCCTTCATACGACTCATTCGGTGGCCGATGCGCTGGCCTTTTGCATCGATACCCCGGTGGGACGCATCTTTCACACCGGCGATTTCAAGATCGATCTGACCCCCATCGACGGAGAGACCATCGATTTTGCCCGCCTCTCCCAGATCGGACAGGAGGGTGTGTTGCTGCTCATGTCCGACAGCACGAACGCCGGACGAAAGGGCACATCTCTTTCGGAGCGGTCTGTCGGTGTATCTTTATCCAATATCATCAAGGACGCTCCCGGTCGCATCATCATCGCCAGCTTTGCATCCAATGTGCATCGGGTCCAGAAGATCATGGATCTTGCTTACGAAAACGGCAGAAAGCTGGCCGTATGCGGACGCAGCATGGAAAACATGGTGCAGATCGCTTCAGAGCTGAACTATATTACCGTTCCTCCCGATACCCTGATCGATATCAAACAGATCCGCCAATATAACGACGACGAGCTGGTGATCGTCACCACCGGAAGCCAGGGCGAATCAATGAGCGCGCTGACCCGCATGGCAGCAGGCGATCACAAGCAGGTGAAGATCCGCAGCACCGATACCATCGTCCTTTCGTCTTCTCCCATTCCAGGCAACGAAAAGACCGTTTCCAATATCGTCAATCTGCTGATGGAAAAGGGTGCCGATGTGATCTATAACGAGATCGCCGATGTGCATGCCTCCGGCCACGCCAACCAGGAAGAGCTGAAGCTGATCATGGCGCTGCTTAAGCCTGAATTCTTCATGCCGGTCCACGGAGAGGTAAAGCACCTGCATTATCATGCCCAGCTGGCAGAGGATATGGGGATCCCTTCCGAAAACATCGTCATCGGACAAAACGGTCGGGTCGTGGAAGCCACTGCAGCCAAGGTCGCCCTCAGTTCCGAGATCGTTGCCCACGGCGAGGTCATGGTAGACGGCTTTGGCATCGGTGATGTAGGCAGGATCGTTCTCAACGAACGAAAGAATCTGTCGCAGGCAGGTCTTGTGACTGTGACCGTCGTCTATGATACGGCCTCCCGCGAGATCATCGCAGGCCCGGAGCTTCATACCAGGGGCTTTATCTACGTTCAGGAATACGGAAAGATCCTGGAGGACGCCCGCATTACCGTGGAGGAGGCACTTCTTCATGCTTATGCGGAGAACATCACCGATGTGGAGGCGCTGCGCAAGATCTTAAAAGATGTGCTGCGCAATTTCTTCTACGTCAACCTGAACCGAAATCCCGTTATCTTACCTGTTGTAATTGAAGTATAAGGAGAAGATCCCATGCAGAATGTATACGATCTCGCCCACGAGCTGGCCAGGTCCTTAAAAGAGACCGACCAGTTCAAGGATTACGCATCCCTTAAGAAAAAGATGGACCAGGAACCGCAGCTCAAGTCCATGATGGACGATTTTCAGGCAAAAAGCATGACCCTGCAGGCCCAGATGATGACCGGACAGGAGCAGGATGCCGAGCTGCTGGCACAGGTCCAGTCCCTTTACGGCATCGTCATGTCAGATCCGGCAGCCTCTGCCTTTATGCAGGCGCAGCTGGCCCTTTCACAGATCGTCAGCGATATCTATCAGATCATCGGGGAGGCCGTCAATGTCTAACGTATACGAAGCGCGCATTCATGCGCTGCGTGCAAAGCTGGAAGGCGCCGGCATCGACGGACTTTACGTAACCGATGAATATAATGTCAGCTATCTGACCGGCACCAGAGGCAAAGACTGCACTCTTTGGATCTCGCAGACCGAGGCGGTGATCATCACTGACTTCCGTTACCGCGAGATGGCCCAGAACCTGAACCATCTCACGTTGTTTGAGACCAGCCTTCAGGTTCCTTATATGGACTTTTTCCGCGGTCTCTCATGCTCCAGGATCGGCGTGGAAAAAAACAGCCTTCCCTTAGAAAAATATCTGGATATGACAGCGCAGCTTTCGGGCAAGACCCTCGTTCCTGTCAGCGGTCTCATTGAAGCACTGCGCCAGATCAAAGACGAAGAGGAGATCCGCCGTATCGTTGAGGCTCAAAAGCTGGGCGATAAGACCTTCCTGCATATGCTGGACTTTATCAAAGCCGGCATGACCGAGCTGGAGGTCGCCGCAGAGCTGGAATATTTCTTCCGCAAAAACGGAGCCGACGGTCTTTCCTTCAGCACCATCGCCGTCTCCGGCCCCAACAGCTCCTATCCCCACGGGATCCCTTCGGAGCGAAAGCTGCAAAAGGGCGATTTTCTGACGCTGGATTTCGGCTGTGTATATAAAGGCTATTGCGGCGATATGACCAGGACCGTTGCTATCGGTCAGCCCACCGATGAGATGCGCAAGGTCTACGATATCGTATTGCAGGCGCAGCTTTCTGCCTGCGATCATATCCGTGCAGGTCTTACCGGCGTGGAGTGCGACGCTTTCGCAAGAGACGTGATCAAGGCTGCCGGCTACGGCGAATTCTTCGGTCACAGCCTGGGCCATGCGGTCGGTCTGCAGGTCCATGAGAGCCCTCGCTACAGCATGGCATATACCGATCCCATTCCCGAAAATGTCATCGTTTCCATCGAACCGGGTATTTATCTTCCCGGAAAGTTCGGTGTGCGAATTGAGGACTTGGCAATCGTCAAAAAAGATGGTATCATAAATCTTAATAATGCTCCTAAAGAGCTTATCGTTCTTTAACGGGCATCTTTCTACAGTTATTTTTAAATTTTTCATATTTACGGAGGATATTCCAAATGGTTTACGCAAGTGATTTCAGAAACGGCAAGACCTTCATCATGGACGGTCAGCCCTGCGTAGTTATCAACTTCCAGCATGTAAAGCCCGGCAAGGGAGCTGCATTCGTACGCACCAAGTACAGAAACATTCTGACCGGTGCTACCAGAGAAGAAGCATTCAACCCCGATGACAAGTTCGAAGATGCCATCATCGAGACCAAGAAAATGCAGTATCTCTATAACGACGGCGAGCTCTATTACTTCATGGATCCGGAGACCTACGATCAGGTTCCCATGTCTTTGGAGCTGGTAGAAGAAGCCATCAAATGGATCAGAGAAAACGACGAGGTCACCGTTAAGTTCTTCCAGGGCAGCGCATTTATTGTAGAACCCGAAAACTTCGTCATCCTTGAAGTCACCGATTGCGAACCCGGCGTTAAGGGCAACACCGCTACCAACGCCACCAAGAACGCCACCGTTGAGACCGGTGCCACCGTTCAGGTTCCTCTCTTTATCGAAGCCGGCGAAAAGATCAAGATCGATACCAGAGTCGGTGAGTATCTGAGCAGAGCGTAATCGCTGTGAGCAGATCACGTAAAAAAAAGAAAAAAACAGGGCTGATCGTATTGGCCCTGTTTCTTGTGTTGCTTGCGTGCGGCGCATTGTTGCTTTTGAACGGCATCCGCTATATCAAAGAGTACGATGAAGCCTATCTTCCCGAAGACAGCCGTGTGGTCGAATTCACCGTCGCAAGGGGAGAAGGCTACAACTCCATCGGAGAGCGGCTCGAGCAGCAAGGCATCATCGACGATGCGGATATCTTTATCTACAAGACAAAGCTGAAGGAATACGGTCCCAAATATCAGGCAGGCACCTTTTATCTCAGTCCCTCCATGACCATGGAAGAGCTGATGCAGTCTCTGCAAAACGCAAAGGCCCAGACGGTGCGATTCACCATTCCGGAAGGCTATACCGTGCTGCAGACTGCCGAAAGCCTTGAAAAGCAGGGCATCTGCACCGCGCAGGATTTTCTTTCGGGGCTGGAAGCATGCGATGCAGACTACTGGTTTCTGCAGGAGCTGGGCGAAGGCCTGGAAAACCCGCAGGGAACCGTCTCTGCCGCTGCTAACCGCTATGAGGGCTTTCTCTTTCCGGACACCTACGAGATCCGAAAGGGTGCTTCTGCCGAAGACGTTCTTGCTGTGATGTTCCGCCGGTTTGATCAGATCTTTACGGAAGAGATGCAGGCTCAGATGAATGATCGCGCTCTCACCGTAAAAGAGGTCGTTACTATGGCAAGCCTCATCGAGCGGGAGTGCCGCGTGGATGAAGAACGGCCCAGGATCGCAAGCGTCATCTATAACAGGCTCGCTAAGGGCATGAATCTGGAGCTGGACTGCGCGATCCAGTACATTCTGGGCAACCCCAAGGAAGGGCTGCTGTATTCCGATCTTGAGATCGAATCTCCTTATAACATCTATAAGCACAGCGGGCTTACGCCCGGGCCCATCGCCAGCCCCGGCCTTGCCAGCATTCAGGCGGTCCTGACTCCGGAGGATACCGGCTATTACTATTATGTTCTTAAAAGCAAGAGCTCCACAGAACATAATTTCGCCGAGACCTACGACCAGTTTCTGGTCTACAAACAGGAATATAAGAATTCCAAATAGACAGTACTTTGACAATTTTTCACGGGAATCGGCATATGGCGCGATACGAAAGCAGGACTGTTTATTTGAACCGTCCTGCTTTTTTTGATATACTGTAAAATGGATCAGGAGGAACCTATGGCAGGCAGCACAAACAGAAAAGACCTCTCGCAGGAGATCGTTGCTCTTTCCATCATGAAAGCTGTTCTCAACACCGAAGGTGTCGCCGAGATGGTGGATACCTCGGTCACTACAGCCTTCAAGGTTCTGATCGGCAGCAAAAGCTCATTGAAGGGGGTCCGTGTCCAGGGTCAGCCCAACGGGCTTCAGATCGACGTATTTTGCAATGTTCATTACGGCACGGCCATCCCCCAGACGGCCTGGTCTATCCAGGAAAATGTAAAAGCAAAAGTAGAAGCTCTCGCGGAGATACCGGTCCGCAGAGTCGATGTTCATATTGCCGGTGTAGTCAAATAAGGTATGCAAGGAGAAACATGCGTAGAACAGAAGCAAGAGAAGCGTTGATGATGCTCATCTTCCAGATGGATTCTCAGAAGGATTACTCCGAAGAGGCTGCTGCGCCCTTCATGGACTGCTATATGGAAGGTTCCGATCAGATGGATTATTTCAATGCGGTTCTGGAAAACTACAAAGCAAATAAGACTGCCATCGATGAAAAACTGGAGGAGGCCTCCAAGGGCTGGCATCTGGAACGGATGGCAAAGGTAGATCTGGCCGTTCTGCGTCTTGCAGTGACCGAGATCTGCTATATGGACAATGCAGAAGAGCTGTTCCGCGTTCCCGCTGGCGCTGCCATCAACGAGGCCGTCAATCTGGCAAAGAAATTCGGCTCCGAGGAATCCGGCAAATTCGTAAACGGCATTCTCGGCAAGATCGTCAGAGGCTGATCCCATGCCTTTGTATCTTGGTATCGACAGCAGCAACTATACCAGTTCTGCTGCGCTTACCGATGAGTCCGGAAGGATCATCGCCGATTGCCGGCAGTTGCTTGCGGTCAAACAGGGAGAAAAAGGGCTCCGCCAGTCGGACGCCCTGTTTCAGCATTGGGAGAATCTTCCGCTGCTGCTCACCCCGCTGCTGAACCAATACCGCAGCGATATCGCAGGCGTCTGTGCATCCTCCAGACCTCGCCCGGTAGAAGGCTCCTATATGCCTGTATTTAAGGCAGGCACTGCTCTGGGGCAGACCGTGGCCGCCGCCTTACAGGTCCCCTTTACCCAGACAAGCCATCAGGAGGGTCATATTGCAGCTGCGGCTCTGGGCTCTTCCATAGACTTTTCAAAGCCTTTTGTATGCGCCCATCTGTCCGGAGGCACCCTGGAGCTGGTGCTGGCAAAAGACGGAAAGCTCTCCGTCAGTGCTGCTACGAAAGATATCTCTTACGGACAGCTTCTCGACCGGTTTGGGGTCGCACAGGGGTTTCCTTTTCCCGCCGGAAAGTACATCGACGAGGCAGCGATGGAATATGACCCGAAAGGCCTTAAAAATCCCTTCTCACGAATCAAGACCGATTCGAAGGGAATGAATCTGTCGGGGCTGGAAACACAGCTGAAAACGAAAACAGAAGGTCTTGATCAGAATGCCTGTGCCTGTTTTCTCATGGAGCGCATTGCAGAAAGCTTCGTAGCAGTTTCCGAAGCGGTGCTGAAGGATACAGGCGCCCGGCAGATGCTCATTACCGGAGGGGTCGCTGCAAGCCGTTTTCTGCGCGCATATTGCGCAAAAAAACACAGCGACTGGATCTTCGGTCAGCCTTCCCTTTGCTCTGACAACGCAGTTGGGCCATCCCTTCTGCAGGGAGGGCTCTTCCGATGAGACCTGTAACGGTATCGCAGATCAACACCTATATCAAACGCACGCTGGCAGCAGACCCTATTCTTGCCAACGTGACGGTCAAGGGGGAGATCTCTCGCATTACATGGCATTCATCCGGTCATCTCTATTTCACCCTGAAGGACGAAGCCAGCAGCATCAGCTGCTTTCTTCCTGCTGACCGGGTGCAGCTGCTGCGGTTCGAGCCGGCAGAGGGCATGGAGGTGCTTGCCACCGGCAGCATCTCCGTCTTCGAAAAACGAGGGTCGTACTCGCTGAATCTTCGACTGATGGAGCCGGAGGGAGAAGGGGCCCTGGCCATTGCCTTCGAAAAGCTTCGGGTAAAACTGGAAGAAGAAGGTCTCTTCGATGCAAGCCATAAACGGCCCATTCCGGCCTTTCCCCGGCTGATCGGCGTGGTTACGTCTCCTACCGGAGCTGCCATCCACGATATCATCACTACCGTAAAGCGAAGAGATCCTCTGGCAGACATCGTTTTGTATCCCTGCCTGGTGCAGGGCGACGGCGCTGCTGCCACCATTTGTGAAGGCATTCGGGTCCTTAACGAAAAATTTCCGCAGGCTGACGTTCTGATCGTCGGGCGGGGGGGAGGCTCCAAAGAGGATCTCTGGTGCTTCAACGAAGAATCCGTAGCAAGAGCGGTCTATCGCTCCCGTATCCCGGTCATTTCGGCTGTCGGACATGAGGTAGATATTTGTATCTGCGACTGGGCTGCCGATCTTCGCGCGGCAACGCCTACAGCAGCAGCCGAAGCCGCAACACCCGATATTCGCAGCTACACCGACGCCATCGAGATGGCATCTCCAAGTCGGCTGGGGCGTGTATTGCAGGCAAAGGTGCAGGCTATGGAGGATCATTGCCGTTTTCTTGCCCAGGGCCTGCGGCAATATACCGAAAGCAGGTTGGAAGACAGTTCTTATCAGCTGCAGCGATTAAAGGAGACCTGCTGCACCGCGGCCAGCCAGCTGTTGGCAGACAAAAGCTATGCACTGGATGTGCTCAAGAGCCGCATCGACGGGGCCGATCCCCATTCCATTCTTGACAAAGGCTATGCGGCAGCACGCACCGCAGACGGCCGGTGGATCACCGATGCAGATCAACTGCAAAAGGGAGATCGTTTTGAACTGATATTTGCAAACGGCACCGTAAATTGCCTTGCAGAAGGGAGAAAAAATGGCTGACAAGCAGGAAATGACCTTTGAAGAAGCCTTTCAGGCCTTGGAAAAAGCGGCAGAGGCTCTGCGCAGCGGTAAACTTGGACTGGAAGAAAGCATAGAGGTTTACGATAATAGTATTCTGTATTATCAGCGCTGCCGGCAGATCCTGGACGGCGCAAAGCAGAAGATCCTGAAATACGATCCTACGACAGATGAAACGGAGGAATTCGATCGATGAAAAGCCCTGAATATTTACGGTTGAAGGAACTGGTCGATACCCATATTCTGGATTACCTTCCCCGGATCGACCCCAACAGCAAGACCTTATACGAAGCCATGAAATACAGTCTCACAGCCGGCGGCAAACGGATCCGTCCGGTGCTGTTTCTGTATACCCTGCAATTCTGCGGCCATACCAATGTCAAATTCGGCCTTCCGTATGCCTGCGCCATCGAGTACATCCAGACCTATTCTCTGATCCACGACGATCTGCCGGCGATGGATAACGACGATTTTCGAAGAGGCATTCCCACCAATCACAAGGTCTTCGGCGAGGCTATGGCCATTCTGGCAGGTGACGGACTGCTCTCTGCTGCCTATGAGGTGATGAGCAAGGATATGCTCAATTATCTGGATGACCCCGAAAAGCTGAAGAAGGCCGTTCGCTGCCAGTATATGATCGCCAAGGGCACCGGCTGCAGGGGAATGGTAGCAGGGCAGGTCGCCGATGTGGAAAATGAACATAAGCAGTGCTCTGCCGAAATGCTCGATTACATCCACGACAATAAGACGGCTGCTTTTATCAGGGCATCGATCCTGGCAGGCGGCTACCTGGGCGGTGCAGACGAGAACCGCATGGAAGCCCTTCGCACCTACGGAGACTGCCTCGGCCTTGCCTTCCAGATCATGGACGATATTCAGGATGTGATCGGCAATGCCCAAGAGTTGGGCAAGACCCCCGGCAAGGATCTGCGCGACGAAAAAAACACCTATACCTCTGTTCACGGCCTTGAAAATGCACAGAAAAGGACAGCGGAGCTGATCGCCAGAGCCAGAGACGCCATGGCACCGTTCTATGACGAAGCAGAAGTATTCAACGATATTCTTGACTATATAGAGGCTAAAATCCACGAATGAACGAAGCATACGAAGAAATCGATCTGCAGCAGCTGAAGGCTATGTCTTACGACGAGCTGAACCAGCTGGCTGCGGAGCTGCGCGAGGATCTGATCGAATCGGTCGCTCAGACCGGCGGCCATTTGGCCTCCAATCTGGGAACGGTCGAACTGACCATCGCTCTGCATAAGGTTTTCAACAGCCCCCGGGATAAGATCGTCTGGGACGTAGGCCATCAGGCCTATGTTCATAAGATGCTCACCGGCCGTCTGACCGCCTTTTCCACCCTGCGCCAGCTGGACGGCCTGTCCGGATTCCCAAAACGCAGGGAATCGGTCCACGATACCTTCGACAGCGGCCACAGCGGAGGCTCTGTTTCCGCTGCCTTCGGCTACGCCAAGGCTCGCGATCTGGAAGGAAAGGATCACGCCTGCATCGCCGTGATCGGCGACGGCGCCATGACCGGTGGCGTTGCCTTCGAAGCATTGAATGCGGCAGGCAGCACCAAAACGCCTTTGATCGTCATACTCAACGATAATGCCATGTCGATCTCTCCCAATGTGGGAGGCCTGTCCAATCACCTCCAAAAGCTGCGTACCTCCAGCCGCTATAGGCGTTTTAAGGCCGGCCTTAAGAACGTCTTTCGCAAACGTCCCAGAGCGTTAAATCGGATGCGCCTTTTCAGGGATGCCATCAAATACGCGCTGCTGCCCGGTGAATTCTTCGAAGAACTGGGCTTTAAATACTTCGGCCCGGTGGACGGTCACAACATCCGGGAGCTTTGCTATTTCATGCAGGCTGCCAAAGAGCTGAACCGACCCGTGCTGATCCATTGCATCACGAAAAAAGGAAAAGGTTTTTCTGCCGCTGAGCAAAATCCACAGAAATATCACGGAACCGGCGCTTTTGATCCGAAAACGGCCACGGCTGAGACGGTCCATGACCCGGATTCATGGTCGGAGATCTTCGGAAAGCTGCTCACCGATAAGGCAAGCGCCGATTCCAGGATCTGCGCTGTGACAGCCGCCATGACCGAGGGCACCGGACTTTCTGTCATGCGCGATGCCTTTCCCTCCCGGGTCTTCGATGCAGGCATCGCCGAACAGCATGCGGTCAGCTTTGCCGCCGGCCTTGCGCTGGGGGGCTATAAGCCGGTCTTCGCCGTTTATTCCACTTTTTTGCAGCGCGCTTACGATCAGGTGCTCACCGAGATCTGCCTGCAGAACCTGCCGGTGATCTTTGCCATCGACAGAGCCGGTGTGGTCGGTGCCGACGGTGAGACCCATCAGGGGCTTTACGACATCGAATATCTGTCCGGAATGCCCGGTATGACCATCCTGTCGCCCCGGGATGCAGGCGAACTGAAAAACATGCTGGATTATGCCTTTCAGCTCAACGCCCCCTGCGCCATTCGATATCCCAGAGGAAAGGCCCCTGCGCCCATTGCCATTTCGGCCAGCCAGCCCAATCAGCCGGCAGCCTATGTACCGGCGCCCCAATGCATCCGCGACGGAATGGACGTGGTCTTTATCAGCGACGGAGGAATGCTTCCTGCCGTGCTGGAGGCTGCAGCTCTTCTTGAAGAGAAACGGATATCATGCGCTGTATGGGATCTGAAGCAGCTGAAGCCTCTTCCCGAGCATTTTTTAAATTACGCATTTCATCACTGGCACCATATGGTGGTGGTCGAAGACGGCGATTGCTGCTGCGGTGTAGGCGTTCGGATCGCTGCCAAAGCAACCCTTGCCGGATGCCGTGTGCTTTCGGTCGGCTGGCCCGATGAGTTTATCGAACAGGGTTCACCGACGCAGCTGAAAGCGCGCTACGGACTGGACGGGGCAGGCATCGCCTGCAGAACGGAGAGATTTCTTGAAAACAAGGCTTGATGTACTCCTTACAGAACAGGGGTATTTTCCAACAAGAGAAAAAGCAAAGGCTGCCATCATGGCAGGCCTGGTCTTTGTTGACGGCCAGCTGTCAGACAAAGCGGGTACCGGCATCAGCGACGATGCGGTCATTACCGTCAAGGGCAGCGACTGCCCCTTCGTCAGCCGCGGGGGATTAAAGCTGGCCAAAGCTCTGCAGGTCTTTTCCATCGATCCGACCGGTTTTCATTGCATCGATATCGGGGCCTCCACCGGCGGCTTTACCGACTGCCTGCTGCAAAAGGGGGCAGAGAAGGTCTATGCTCTTGATGTTGGCTACGGCCAGTTGGATTATAAGCTTCGCTGCGACCCCCGGGTCATCAACATGGAAAAGCAGAATTTTCGCTATACCACCCCCGACATGATCGGGGAGACTCTTGATTTTGCCTGCACCGACGTTTCGTTTATTTCTCTTCGCCACATTATGCCCAATGCCTGCGCGCTGCTAAGAGAGGGCGCCAACATGGTTGCTCTCATCAAGCCCCAGTTTGAAGCAGGCCGCCAGCAGGTGGGGAAAAACGGCATCATCCGAGACCCTGCCGTTCACCGGAGCGTGATCGAGCAGGTCTTCGGCTACGCTGCCGAAGCCGGCTTTTCGGTGACTGACCTGAGTTTTTCTCCGGTAAAGGGGGCAAAGGGAAACAT
>JABUTE010000100.1 GCA_021443825.1 Bacillota bacterium | reverse complement strand
AGATCGCACGACGCTTTAGCGGCGATTGCGATCACGGCTCAGCTTCGCCGTGAGCTCCAAGGGCGCCGCGCCCGGAACTGTGACAATCCGGTCCGGATGCCTCTGCAAAGCCGCGTTCGCTACGCCGTGAGCTACATCGGCTTCGTTCTTGCTTTCGCGGGCGTTTTCGAAACTCGTTCGCAGCCTTTGATCGCATTCGCGATCAGAAGAAGGCTGCTCTCTCAGACAGTCTCAAACGACTCTCCGCAACGCTGCGATCGATCGCCGTGCAGCTCATACGTCTTGCTCAAGGCTTTGCTCCGGCACGCCGGACCGTTTCCTCTGTGGCAACCATACTTGCAAGAGGGGTGTGGTGACAGTAGAAGCCTTATTGCCTGAAACGGGGCTCCACCACAAGCGATCTCATGCTCTGAAACGCGGTCTGCAAGGGCAATTACAGGCCATATGAAGGCCGTGGTGCCAGTAACTCAGAATATTCCTACGCCCGGGCTCCGCATATAGGCAAAAGTGGAGCCCGCGGAGGGGAAATCTTTATGAAACTGTCACCACAGCCCTTCCGAAGACACATCAGAAGGGAAAATGCTATGCAAATGCTCCGTCTATCGGCCGGAATGGAGCCTGCGCGAGAAGAAAAAACAGAAAACTGTCACCAGGCCGAGCGCAGGCATTTCTGTGAATCCTGCAAGAGGGCGTGGATCGGCAGGTGATGGCGTAGAAAAGGCTCTTTTTGGCTTTTCGGAGCCACACCTGCCGGGGTACCGCGCCCGGAACTGTGACAATCCGGTCCGGCTGGCAACGCAGCATCCTTTCGGTAAAACTTCCTGCGACGAATGCTTTCGCAGCACCGTTTCGTGGTATAATAGGGCAAAATGAACCCCTGTAATATAAGAAAAGAGGTCCCTTATGAAAACGAAAAAGACAGCAGCGATCCTTCTTTCTGCCGTGCTGATGCTGGCCATGCTTTCCGGCTGCATGCACGTAGAAGAAAAGATCCGTTTCAACAGCGACGGCACCGTTTTAGGCGGCGCCGGTATCTATTATTCCGAAAGCTTCTTCAAGCTGATCGAAACCACCCCCGAAGACTATTATCATGCTATCTTCGCGGATGGCGGCATGAAGGAAGAAGAGTATCCCCAGATCATCTCCAAAAAGATCGGAGATGAAACGTATTACGGCATCTACGAAGAAGATCTGCTGGATGTTACCCAGGCAATGGAAAGCAGCGATCTGAGCGGTGATACCAATCCCATCTTCGCCTTCTATTCCGAAGGCGATAAGACCGTCGCAAAGATCTCGTACGTGATGAAATCCGACGAAGACGTGCTGGACGAAGATCTGAACGTCGGCAGCGAAGATGTGGAGGCTTCTTCCCAAGAGGATCTCGACCTCTCCAACCTGCTCTCCCTTGAGATGACTGTCATCTTCACCGACGGCGTCAAGGGTGTTACCGGCATTCCTGCAGAGGCTTATAAGATCAGCGGCAACACCGTTGTTATCAACCTCAGCTCCTCCGAAGACAGTCAGGAGTTTTCTGTCGAAGGCTATGTAAGCGGCGATGTCTATAAAAGCTACGCCCTGCCTGCCGTATCCGCTCTTCCCTTTACCGATGTGAAGACTTCGGATTACTTCTATAAGGCGGTTCTCTGGGCTTATACCGCACAGCCCCAGATCACCGATGGCATGAGCCCGACCCTGTTCGGCACCGGCAAGACCTGCACCCGCGGTCAGGTCGTCACCTTCCTGTGGCGCACGGCCGGCTGCCCCGAGCCCAAGAATGCCCAGAACCCCTTTACCGATGTGGCCGCAAGCGATTATTTCTATAAGCCCGTTCTGTGGGCTGTAGAGCAGGGCATCACCGACGGAACCAGCCCGACCGCCTTCAGCCCCGCAAAGCCCTGCACCAACGCCCACATCATCACCTTCATCTACCGTGCCGTGGGTGAACCGGGCAAGACTGCAAACCCCGCAGCCTGGTATACCGATGCCTACTTCTGGGCCGGCGAGCATAAGCTGCTGACGGGTACCTACACAGGAACCTTCGATCTGAATGCTCCCTGCCCCAGAGAAAACGTAGTTACCTACCTGTATCGCTATAACGAAAGCAAGTAGCAACAGGGCTTCCTGTAAAGCGAATTGTTGACAAATAATGGTAATTAATGTAAAATCCTTCCATGGGAACGTGGAAGGATTTTTTTATGGAAACACTGGAGCCTATGGCAACTGCACCGGTGCGCATTCTGGTGATCCCGGCCTCTGCCGGCGCAGGAGCATCGTTTCTTTCGCAGGTGCTGGCCTGGCAGCTGGCCCATCTGCAGAGCGGGGAGAAAAAGCCGGCTCCCCGGCCTGCGGTCTCTCTTATCGAGACGGCAGATGCCTGCTTTTTTCGTGCTCTTGGCATGGAGCAGCCTTATCTGGAGCGCCGCTTTTCGGATGTGCATCTGGCGCTGGAAAAAGGAAGCCCCATCCGCGATCTGGTCAACGAACGGGACGGCATCAACTGCCTTTTTCGCATTCCCGCCAAAAGCCCCGAGCTGACTGTTCCCCGGCTGTTTCGGCTGCTCAACTCTTCTCCTGGCAGCGTGCAGATCTTTGATTTTTCAGGGCTGGATAATGAGCTGCTTTCCGATGCGGCGGCCGAAGGGGAGGTGCGCATCCTTGTCATCGATCCGCTGCCTTCTTCTCTGCTGGCAGCCTGCGATCGCATATCCTCGTTTCTGCTGCGCTTTCCCGATACGATCCTGGTGGTCAATAAGATGAACCCCGGGGTGCATAAGCGCCAGCTCTCCTCCTTTCTGGACCGGAAGACCTGCTGCTATGTGCCGTATCTTCCCCCCGAGGTGATCTATAAAGCCCAGTATTGCCGCCTGTTTGCCGCTTCTTTGCAGGATGCCCGGCCGCTGCTTTTTAAAAGCGTCAGCCAGCTGCTCAGCCTGATCGACGAACGGCTTCAGCAGCCTCTGTCAAGGGCCCTTTTGCCATCCTGCGAACCTTCTTCCGGTCTTTCGCATTTCAAGAAGAAAAAACAGTAAAAAATCGAATAAGAATTATCTTTGACCATGAATATTAAATAACCAATGGCGTATGGGATTGTTGAAAACGGCGCAGGTCAGTAGTAAAATGATTGAGTACGGAAAAAACTGAAGGTTTCTGATCATAAGGAGGAAAAACCAAATGAACACCTTAGACCTTGCAAAATATGGAGTCACCGGCGTTACGGAAGTCATCCATAACCCTTCTTTCGAGATGCTTTACGAAGCAGAGATCGATCCCTCTCTGGAAGGCTACGAAAAGGGCATGCAGACCGAGCTGGGCGCCATCAACGTCATGACCGGTATCTACACCGGACGCTCCCCCAAAGATAAATACATCGTTATGGATAAGAATTCCGAGAATACCGTATGGTGGACTTCTCCGGAATTCCCCAATGACAACCATCCCATCTCCGAAGAGGTATGGGCAAAGCTGAAGAATAAGGCCACCCAGCAGCTGTCCGGCAAGAAGCTGTATGTCGTAGATGCCTTCTGCGGCGCCAACAAAGACACCCGCATCGCCATCCGCTTCATGATGGAAGTTGCATGGCAGGCACACTTTGTTACCAACATGTTCATCCGTCCCTCTGCCGAAGAACTGGAAAGCTTTGAACCCGAATTCATCGTCTACACCGCTTCCAAGGCAAAGGTAGAAGATTACAAGGAGCTGGGCCTCAATTCCGAGACTGCGATCGCTTTCAACGTATCCTCCAAGGAACAGGTCATCCTCAACACCTGGTACGGCGGCGAAATGAAGAAGGGCCTCTTCTCCATGATGAACTACTACCTGCCGCTGAAGGGCATCGCTTCCATGCACTGCTCCTCCAACACCGATATGAACGGCGAAAACACCGCTGTATTCTTCGGTCTGTCCGGCACCGGCAAGACCACTCTCTCCACCGACCCCAACAGAATGCTGGTCGGCGACGACGAGCACGGCTGGGACGACAACGGCATCTTCAACTTCGAAGGCGGCTGCTACGCAAAGGTCATCAACCTGGATAAGGAATCCGAGCCCGATATCTACAACGCTATCAGAAGAAACGCGCTCCTCGAAAACGTTACCGTCGACGAAAACGGCAAGCTGGATTTCACCGACAAGAGCGTCACCGAAAACACCCGCGTTTCCTATCCCATCGACCACATCGACAACATCGTACGCCCCGTATCCGCAGCACCCGCAGCCAAGAATGTTATCTTCCTGTCTGCCGACGCCTTCGGCGTACTGCCTCCCGTATCCATCCTGACTCCCGAGCAGACCAAGTACTACTTCCTGTCCGGCTTCACCGCAAAGCTGGCCGGCACCGAGCGCGGCATCACTGAGCCCACTCCCACCTTCAGCTCCTGCTTCGGACAGCCCTTCCTCGAACTGCATCCCACCAAGTATGCAGAAGAGCTGGTCAAGAGAATGGAAGCCAGCGGCGCTAAGGCTTATCTGGTCAACACCGGATGGAACGGCACCGGAAAGCGCATCTCCATCAAGGATACCCGCGGCATCATCGATGCCATCTTAAACGGCGCCATCAAAGAGGCTCCCACCAAGAACATTCCTTACTTCAACTTCGAAGTACCCACCGTTCTGACCGGCGTCGACACCGGCATTCTCGATCCCAGAGATACCTATGCAGACCCCTCCCAGTGGGAAGAAAAGGCAAAGGATCTTGCCGGCCGCTTCGTTAAGAACTTCGTTAAGTTCACCGGAAACGACGAGGGCAAGGCTCTGGTAGCCGCAGGCCCGCAGCTGTAAAGCAGAGCCGCCTGCCTCCTCCGGCAGCCCGATCCGAAAATGTTTTTTGCAGAAGATCTGCTCTGCAGCAGGTCTTCTGTTTTTTATTAATAAAGTAAGGAAAACACTCCCTCGCTATTGGATTTTTGATTCCTTTCCCCCATGAAAGGCATTGCAAAGGCATTCGGTTCGTACTATAATTCATGTGTATGAGTTTACCGCTGATACTCTTTTATGCTACATTTTTTATTACAAGGAGATAAGAATCATGGCTAAAATGAAAACCATGGATGGCAACAACGCTGCTGCATACGTATCCTATGCGTTCACCGACGTTGCTGCTATCTTCCCCATCACTCCGTCTTCCCCTATGGCAGAAGTCGTAGACGACATGTCTGCTCATGGCCAGACGAACATCTTCGGACAGCAGGTCAAGGTCGTTGAAATGCAGTCTGAGGCCGGCGCTGCCGGTGCAGTTCACGGTTCTCTGGGCGCTGGCGCTCTGACCACCACCTACACTGCATCCCAGGGTCTGCTGCTGATGATCCCCAACATGTACAAGATCTCCGGCGAGCTGCTTCCCGGCGTCTTCCACGTAAGTGCAAGAACTCTTGCTACTCACGCACTGTGCATCTTCGGCGATCACTCCGACGTTATGGCTTGCCGTCAGACCGGCTTTGCTATGCTGTGCTCCAGCTCCGTTCAGGAAGTAATGGACCTGGCCGGTATCGCTCATCTGTCCGCCATCAAGGGTAAGGTTCCCTTCCTCCACTTCTTCGACGGCTTCAGAACTTCTCACGAAATCCAGAAGATCGAGCTGATCGACTACGACATCTACAAGAAGCTGGTCGACATGGACGCTGTCAACGAATTCAGAGCAAAGGCTCTCAATCCCGAGCATCCTGAAGTTCGCGGCACTGCAGAGAACCCCGACATCTTCTTCCAGCAGAGAGAAGCTGCCAACAAGTACTACGAAGCTCTTCCCGCAATCGTTGCCGATTACATGGATCAGCTCGGTAAGGAGATCGGCAGAGAATACAAGCCCTTCGATTATGTTGGTGCTCCCGATGCAGAAAACGTTATCGTTGCTATGGGTTCCGTCTGCGAAACCATCGAAGAGACTCTGGCAGTTCTCAACGCACAGGGCAAGAAGTACGGTCTCGTTAAGGTAAGACTCTACAGACCCTGGGCTCCCGAATACCTCAAGGCTGTAATGCCCAAGACCGTCAAGAAGATCGCAGTTCTCGACAGAACCAAGGAATCCGGCGCGATCGGCGATCCTCTCTATCTGGATGTCAAGACCATGTACTACGATGAAGAGGTAAGACCTGTTATCGTAGCAGGCAGATACGGCCTCGGTTCCAAGGACACCACTCCCGGACAGATCGTTGCAGTATACAACAACCTGGATCAGGATCAGCCCAAGAACCACTTCACCATCGGTATCGAAGATGACGTATACGGCACCTCTCTTGAGACCGTAGACATCGCCACCGAACCTGCCGGCACCGTTCGCTGCAAGTTCTGGGGTCTGGGCTCCGACGGTACTGTCGGCGCTAACAAGCAGGCCATCAAGATCATCGGCGACAAGACCGACATGTACGCACAGGGCTACTTCGATTATGACTCCAAGAAGTCCGGCGGTATCACCATTTCTCACCTCCGCTTCGGTAAGAGCAAGATCCAGTCCACCTACCTGGTAGGCGAAGCTGACTACGTTGCATGCCACAATCAGGCTTACGTAGATCGCTACGACGTAACCAAGGGTCTGAAGAAGGGCGGAAACTTCGTTCTGAACACCCACTGGACCGCAGAAGAGCTGGATGCCAACCTGCCCGCAGCAATGAAGCAGTACATCGCCAACAACGAAGTAAACTTCTACACTGTAGACGCAGTAAAGATCGCAAGAGATCTGGGTCTGGGCAGCAGAATCAACATGATCATGCAGTCCGCATTCTTCAAGCTCTCCAACGTAATTCCCGCAGAAGATGCTGTTAAGTATCTGAAGGAATCCGTTGAAAAGACCTACGGCAAGAAGGGCCAGGACATCGTAGAAATGAACTGGAAGGCCATCGATGCCGGTCAGGACGCCATCGTTAAGATCGACGTTCCCGAAAGCTGGAAGACCGCTGTTGACACCAAGGTCGTTGAAGAGCACAAGACCACCGAATGGGTCGAAAAGATCATGAAGCCCATGAACAGACAGGAAGGCAACAGCCTGCCCGTATCTGCTTTCGTCGATGCTCCCGACGGCACCTTCCCCACCGGCACCACTCAGTACGAGAAGCGCGGCGTAGCCGTTATGGTTCCCGCATGGCACATGGAAAACTGCATCCAGTGCAACCAGTGCTCCTTCGTATGCCCGCACGCAACCATCAGACCCGTTCTGCTCAACGAGCAGGAAGCTGCCAACGCACCCGAAGGCTTCACCACCAAGGCTGCGATCGGCAAGGAATTCACCGGTCTGCAGTTCAGAATGCAGGTATCCCCGCTGGATTGCCTCGGCTGCGGCAACTGCGCTGACATCTGCCCGATGAAGGCAAAGGGCGCTCTCACCATGGAACCCCTCGAAACCCAGATGCACGAAGCAAAGAATTGGGAATACGCTGTTGAAGAAGTTTCTCAGAAGGAACTCATGGACAGAAATACCGTAAAGGGCTCCCAGTTCATCGCTCCTTACTTCGAATTCTCCGGTGCTTGCGCAGGCTGCGGCGAAACTCCTTACATGAAGGTCGTAACCCAGCTGTTCGGCGACAGAATGATGATCGCAAATGCTACCGGTTGCTCCTCCATCTGGGGTGCTTCCGCTCCTTCCATGCCTTACACTGTTGACAAGCAGGGCCACGGTCCTTCCTGGGCTAACTCCCTCTTCGAAGACAACGCCGAATACGGCCTTGGTATGGTCGTCGCTGTAAACCAGCTGAGAGGCAAGCTCAAGGCTCAGGTCGAAAAGCTGGTAGAGTGCACCAACATCGAAGCTATCAAGACTGCAGGTGAAGCTTGGCTGGCAGGCTACGATGACGGCAAGAATTCCAGAAAGGAATCCGAAGCATTCGTTGAAGTTCTCGAAAATACCAACATCGAATGCCCGCACTGCGCAGCAGCTGCAAAGGAAATCCTGGCTCAGAAAGACTTCCTCGTTAAGAAGTCCATCTGGTGCGTCGGCGGCGACGGCTGGTCTTATGATATCGGCTTCGGCGGCGTTGACCATGTTCTCGCTTCCGGCGAAGATGTAAACATCCTGGTATTCGATACCGAAGTTTACTCCAACACCGGCGGCCAGGCTTCCAAGGCAACTCCTGCTGCTGCGATCGCCAAGTTCGCTGCTTCCGGTAAGAACACCAAGAAGAAGGATCTGGGCATGATCGCTGCATCCTACGGTTACGTATACGTAGCTCAGGTTGCAATGGGTGCTGACAAGAACCAGTTCGTAAAGGCCATCAAGGAAGCAGAAGCTTATCACGGTCCTTCCCTCGTTATCGCATACGCACCCTGCATCAACCACGGTCTGCGCTGCGGTATGGGCAAGACTCAGGAGAACGCTAAGCTGGCCGTAGAATGCGGTTACTGGCATCTGTACAGATTCAATCCCGAACTGGAAAAGGAAGGAAAGAATCCGTTCACTCTCGACAGCAAGGAACCCACCGGCTCCTTCAGAGAATTCCTCATGGGTCAGGTTCGTTACACCTCCCTGCTTAAGGAATTCCCCGACAGAGCAGAAGCTCTCTTCCAGAAGGCCGAAGCAGATGCTAAGGACAGACTGGATGGCTACAAGAGAAGAGCCGCTATGGTATACGGTGAATAATCGTATCGCATAGGCAATTTGACCAAACGATCGGACCCCGGAGCTTATGGCTCCGGGGTTTTTTCATGCAGAAAAGGGGGGTGCAATTCGAACTGTGAAAATGCTCATCCCCAGGGGTGTGGATCGGCAGGCACACCTGCAGGGGTACCGCACCCAGAGCACGGCAATAGCCAGGCAGGGGGTTCCTACACAAAGCCGGCTCGCTTCGCCGTGAGCTCCATCGTCTCCGGCTTTGCTCTGCGGGCGTTTTCGAAACTCGTTCGCAGCCTTTTATCGCATCCGCGATCAGAAGAAGGCTGCTCTCTCAAACAGTCTCAAACGACTATCCGCGCCGCTGCAGCAGGTCGCCGTGGATCTCAAACGGCTCGCTCAAGGCTTTGTTCCGGCACCTCCCTGCACTGCATAGCAATGAAATATTTAGCGCGAGGGGTGTGGATCGGCAGGTGATGCCTGCGCAGCGCCAGGCTCTTGTGTGCATAAAAACAGCACCCGGCGCAAGGCAGGGTGCTGCTTAAGGATGCTTTTCTATGAAATTGAAAAACTGACCCGGGGAATGATCGCTTCCGGTGGATGCCTGGCTTTTGCAGGTGCAAATTACTTTCCGTCGAAGTTGTTCAAAATCACGGCCAGCAGCTCCAGGTCGCAGTCTCCGATGTTCTCGATGGAGTGGGTGTTGCCGCAGTCGGCCATCTCGGCTTCGCCTTCGGTAAGGATCCGCTCCTCTTTACCGTCGGTGACCTTGCCGGTGCCCTTCAGAATGTAATAGGTCTCGAAATTTTCGGTGTGGGCATGGATGCCGACAGAGCATCCCACGGGAATGGTGATGATGCCCAGCTGGGTGCCGGCCCCGTGCAGAAGCTCAGGGGGCACGATGTGGGTCAGGGTCAGGGTTCCCTTGCCGCCGCGCAGCTCGACCTTCGGTTCTCTCTTCATTTCGGAATTTGCTAAAAACATGAAATCGCTCTCCTTTTCTGTTCAGATGGGGCCTGCAGAGCAGACCTCTGCTTCGGTATGCATCCATTATATCAAACGAAGCCCTTGAAAAAAGCATTTCGAAAAAAGAAAAGTCGGATACTTTGCCATGCAAGGGAAGATCCTGTGCGGCAGCCGGCTTTTGCACCTGCAGATCGATATGATATAATTAAATCGCACAGCGCAGCAAAATGCGCCCCTCGTTTCCCGTGTTTTCTTCCATCTTTAAGGAGGTATCCCTTTATGAATATTGCGATCCTTGGCCTTGGCGCCATCGCAAAGCAGATGGCCAAAGCCATCGCCCTGAACCCTGACGCCGTCCCCTACGCTGCAGCAGCAAGAAACCTTAGCCGCGCGCAGGCCTTCGCCGCAGAATTCGGCTTTCAGAAGGCCTACGGCAGCTACGACGAGCTGCTGGCCGATCCGGCCGTTGAGCTGGTCTATATCGCCGTTCCCCACGCCCTGCACGCAGAATATGCCATCATGTGCCTTAAGGCAGGCAAGCATGTGCTGCTGGAAAAGCCCTTTACTGCGACCTATGCCCAGGCGCAGCAGGTGATCGATCTCGCCCGCGAAAAGCATCTCTTTGCCGGCGAAGGCATGTGGATGAAATATCTGCCCATGTGCGATACCATAAAGCAGCTGTGCGAAGACGGAACCATCGGCCAGCCGGTGATGATGCACGGCTCCATCGGCTACTGCCTCACCCAGCCCCGCCTGTTCGACCCTGCCATGGCAGGAGGCGCATTGCTCGACGTGGGCTGCTACACCCTGGCGCTGGCAGGTCTCATCTTCGGCTACGATACAAAAGAGATCACCTCCCGCGCCGTTCTTACCCCGCAGGGCGTCGACGCCACCCACACCTATGTGCTCACCTACGAAAACGGAAAAATGGCCTCCTTCACCAACTCCATGGTAAGCCGCGGCGGCTGCACCACCGAGATCTGGGGAACCGCCGGCTGCCTGGTGATCGACACCACCAACAATCTGGCTAAAGTCACCGTGCTGGATGCCGCCGGAGCGCCGGTCAGAACCATCGACCGCCAGCCCTGGCAGAACAGCTATCAATACGAGCTGGCCGCTGTTCTTACGGCCATCGGAGAGGGCCGCCTCGATACGCCCCAGTGCCCCCACAGCGAGATCCTGTCCCGTCTTCTGCAGATGGACATCATGCGCAGCCGGTGGGGCATGAAGTATCCCTTTGAGGGGTAGACGGAGTCCCTGCAGGGAAAACTTCTAAGATCAGAAAACCGTATATCCGATCACAAAAAGCCGCTGCGAGGGTCATGCTCCATGCCTGCAGCGGTCTTTTTTCGGCCCGGATGTGCCGAGAAACGGCAACCCTGCGGATGCAGTACAAAAGTTTGCAGGGGGAAGGTGGTAAGATGATAGATAAGAGTAAAGGGCTCGAGGGCGGCAGGTGCGAAAAGAGTAACTTTGTGCTAAGATATGTTCTATATGATATGATTTAAAGGACCTTACAGATCTTTTGAAATACCGCTGGGAGAAGGGGTTGCATGAGCGAAATAAGCACTATTGAAAGAGAACTGCAGAACGGTTTTAAAACAGCTGCGATCGATTATAGTTATCAGTCCAACCTGGCATATAAACCGGAATTTCTATCCAACGATGCTTCAAAAGGAAAGAAGGTATTGGTATCGCTGGAGCAGGAGCTTGCTGTATGCGATGAATTTCTTATCAGCGTTGCCTTTATCACCAAAAGCGGCATCACGCCGCTTCTGCAAGTTTTGAAAGACCTGGAGCGAAAAGGAATTCCCGGCAAAATTCTCACCACCGACTACCTGTTTTTCAGCGAACCGGAGGCCCTGGAAAAGCTGGCAGGGCTGAGTAACATTGAATTGAGAATGTTTTGCACAGATACGGAAACCGGCGGTTTTCATACAAAGGGTTATATTTTCCGGCAAGAGGAGATCTATCATATCATCGTCGGCAGCTCCAATATGACCTTGAGTGCTATTACCAGAAACCGGGAATGGAATACCAAATTCGTATCCACGGCAGAAGGAGAACTTGCACGGGAGGTCCTTCAGGAATTCAACGATTTGTGGAGCAGTGCGCAGTCGAAGGTATTTGAGGAATTTATTGAAGAATACAAAACACAGTATCTGCGCAATAAGATCATTGCGGATCAAAAAAAGCAGGTCAGCAGCGAGAGCATCATCCGTTTAGAAGACTATAACCTGAAGCCCAATAAAATGCAGGTCGCCTTTATCAAAAGAATAAAGGAACTGCAGAAGCAGAATGCGGAAAAGGCTCTCCTGCTGTCGGCGACCGGCACCGGTAAAAGCTTTGCTTCGGCCTTTGCCATGCGCGAGTTGAATGCAAACAGAGTGCTTTTTGTTGTGCACAGAGAGCAGATCGCAAAGCAGGCTTACGCCACCTATCAAAGGGTATTCGGCTCTTCCAAAACCTATGGCTTGCTGTCCGGCAGCAGCAGAGAACTGGATGCGGAGTATTTGTTTTCCACGATGCAGATGATGTCAAAGAGTGAGATTCTCTCCCGATTTGAACCCGATCGCTTCGATGCGATCGTATTGGATGAATGTCATCATGCAGGTGCGGAAAGCTACCGGCGCATTATGAGCCATTTTAAGCCAAAGCTGTGGCTGGGCATGACGGCAAGTCCGGATACCAATAACTATGACATCTATGATCTGTTTGATCACAACATCGCATATGAGATCCGTCTTCAGCAGGCGTTGGAGGAGGATCTGCTCTGCCCGTTCCATTACTTTGGCATAACGGATCTTCAGATCGACGGTCAGATGTTTGATGATACGACCGGTGTGCAGAATTTTTCCAGGCTTGTTTGCGACGAACGGGTGCGCTATATCGTTGAAAATGCAGAGTACTTCGGCCACAGCGGCGACCGGGTCAAGGGTCTGATCTTCTGCAGCCGCAAAGAAGAGGCAAAAGAGCTTGCAGACAAACTGAAGCTGTATAAGAAACCGGACGGAACCTCTTACAGGGCGATCGCGCTGACCGGCGAGGACAGTCAGCAGCGGCGCGAGCAGGTGATCGAACAGCTGACCGATGACCTTCATCCGGAAAATCAGATCGACTATATTCTTACGGTGGATATTTTCAACGAAGGCGTTGATGTTCCTGAGATCAATCAGGTCATCATGCTCAGACCCACTCAATCCCCGGTCGTTTTCATCCAGCAGCTGGGCAGAGGTCTTCGCAAAGCCGTTGATAAAGAGTATGTGGTAATTATCGATTTTATCGGCAATTACATGAATAATTATATGATTCCTATCGCTTTGTCCGGCGACAGAAGCTATAACAAGGACGCCATGCGCCGGTATATCCAGGAGGGTGCACGCATTATTCCCGGATCCTCCACGGTTCATTTTGATGAGATCTCAAAAAAGAGGATCTATGAATCCATCGATGCGGCAAGAACGAATGCAAAGCAGCTGTTGAAGGATTCCTATCTTTCCCTGAAATATAAACTGGGGAGAATTCCTTCCGTATTGGAATTTCAGGAATACGGATCGATCGATGTAACCAAATTCTTTAAACGCAGAGAATGGGGCTCCTACTACGGTTTCTTAGTGGAATGTGAGCCGGATTATACGGTTCGGTTAACGAAAGCCGAAAAAAATGTGATCGATTTTCTCTCGCAAAAGGTGGTCTCGTATAAACGGATCGACGATATCGTGCTGCTGAAGCTGCTGATGGCACGCGAGGAAAGACTTGTGTCATATTATGAGCAGATGCGGAACGCCTATTCTGTAGAAATGACGCATCGTCGAATGGAATCCGTTGTGCGCAATCTGACAAATGCCTTCTCAAAAACCGAAGAGCAAAGCCGATACGGCAACTGCAAGCTGATCGAACCCGCAGAGAATGGGGACTACCGTTTGACAAAAGAATTCCGGGAAATGCTTCAAAACAAGGATTTCGCGGAGATGGCAGCAGAGCTGCTTGCTTTTGGAGAATTACAGTATCAGGAAAACTACAGCAATACCTATAAGGACACCGGCTTTCAATTGTATCAGAAATATACCTATGAGGATGTGTGCCGGCTGTTATGTTGGCGGAAGAACCTGAATGCACAAAACATCGGTGGCTATAAGTACGATGAAGAAACAAAGACCCTTCCTGTATTCATCAACTACGAAAAAGCGGCCGATGCGATTCGCTACGAGGACCGTTTTGTAAGCGACCGTGATCTGATCGCCATATCAAAACACCCCCGCAGGATCGATTCTCCCGATGCGGATCACATGTTTAAACGAACGGAGCAGGATAAGGATAACCGCATCTTTCTGTTCGTCAGAAAGAATAAGGATGACCAGGAGGCAAAAGAGTTTTATTTCCTCGGAGAGATCGAGGCGGAAGGAGATCCCAAGGCGATCACCATGGACGGTTCCGGCGACAGCGCGTTTGAGATCCATTACCGCTTAGACGTTCCCGTCAGAACCGATATCTACGACTACCTGAGAGCTGAGTAACCCTTCTTCCGATCTGTTATCCACCCACCCCCCAAAGGAGGCTTCTTATGAATCAGATTACAGGCAAATGTCCGGCTTGCGGGGCTTCGAACCCCATCGAAGAAGGGCAGACCGTCGTCCGCTGCGCCTATTGCGACACGACATATTCTGTCCAGGCTCCGGCGCCTTCGGCCAGGTCATCTGCGGGAACAATGCCCGCACCTGCCCCCTCAAAGCAGGCCCATACCGCAATCCCTGGCCGGATCCGTCTACCGGGCGGCCGCATCATAGAAATTCCCGATCTGCGCACCTCGATCACCATCGGCTGTCTGATCTTCGGCCTGCTGCTGATCACGGTCAACCGTCTTGGCAGCTTAGGCGCTCGCCTGGGCTCATGGCTGGTGGTCGTCAGCGCGATCTTGCGCTTCTCCCGTTCCAAAGAAGAAGACGTTCCGTTCGATGGCACCGAAAAGATGCCCTGGGCCTATACCGGCTGGGGAATCTTTCTTCTCGGTCTTTTTACCGGAACCCTCTGGTGGTTTGCCGGCTATCTTTGCCGCCGCGACTGGCTGCGCAGTCACGGTCTCCTGCGGTAGCCCCTGCAGCAGGCTGGCTGAAAGAGCAGCCATTTTCTGCATGCAGCGATCCTGCCCGGGCCCCAGCGGCATGCGTTTTTTTGTGAGAGCTGCCTGTTCGGCAGCAAGAGGTCCGCATATTGAAACAGGAGCTTCCTATGTCGATATCAGAAAATATAAAGATCTGCAAAGAAAACCAAACCATCCTTGCGCAAAACAGCTATGAGGTAAGCGGCCGGCAGGTGGCGTTGCCAAACAGCCCTGCCATGCATCAGAAGGTCATGGTGCTGGATCCCAGATTCGTAAAGGCATCGCTTGATTCGGAGTTTGATTACAACGCGATGGGCATCATCTCGGTGGCAAACGAAGACAGCTTCGCGTCGCCCTCCCAGCTGGTGCTCAATTTTGCCAACGCATATCATCCGGGAGGGGGCTATCTGCAGGGTTCGGTTTCCCAGGAGGAATGCCTTTGCCGCCAGAGCACTCTTTATGCGTCTCTTACCGCACCGCAGGCCGCGAGGATGTACGAAGCCAACAAGGCTGAAAGCAGCCTGTTTAACACCGACTATATGCTGGTGTCGCCCTGCGTGGATGTGTTTCGCTCTGCCGATCTGCAGCTGCTAAAGCAGCCTCTCACCACGGCGGTCATCACCGCTGCGGCGCCCGATCTTCGGTCTGCCGGCGGGCAAGGGGTGACGCAGCAGCAGGTCGACGACGCCATGCTCGATAAGATCCGCAAGCTGCTCAGCTGCGCAGCGGCGCTGGGCTACCGGTACATCACCCTGGGAGCCTGGGGCTGCGGCGTGTTCTGCCACGATGCGGCAAGGGTGTCGGGGTATTTTCGCACCGTGCTCATCGAAGAGGGCTACCGTTTTCTCTTCGACGGCATCACCTTCGCCGTTCTCGACAAAAGTACGGATCAGTACAATTTCCGCAGCTTTGCCGAGACCTTTTTCGACTGTGTTTAGGAGGCTTTCGTGAAGATCATCCTGTCGCCGGCAAAGCAGATGGTATATTCGGAGCTGGCTCCCGCACCTCTTACCGAGCCTGTTTTTCTGCAGCAGGCAGAGCAGCTGAAGGGCTGCATCCAAACGCTCTCATTACAGCAGGCGCAAAAGCTCTGGGGCTGCAGCGACAGGCTGGCTGCGCAGGCCTACGGTTATTTTCAGGAGATGGATCTGGCAAGGTCTGTGTCGCCTGCCATTTTGTCGTACGACGGCATCGCCTTTAAGTATATGGCGCCGTCGGTCTTTGAACAGAACCAATTCGATTATCTTTCCCGCCATCTGGTGATCTTATCCGGCTTTTACGGCTGCCTGCGCCCCATGGACGGCATCGTGCCCTACCGGCTGGAAATGCAGGCCAAGGGCGATTTCTGCGGCTGCCGCGATCTTTATTCGTTTTGGGGAGACCGGCTCTGCCGCTATGTCTGCGATGACCCGGACGGCACCACCGTAGTCGATCTGGCCTCGAAGGAATACAGCCGCTGCATCGAAAAGCATCTTCTCCCTCGCGACCGCATGGTGACCGTCACCTTTGCCGAAATGGCAGGGGAACGGCTGGTGCAAAAGGGCGTCTATTGCAAGATGGCAAGGGGCGAGATGGTGCGCTATATGGCAGAAAACGCCATCGAAGATCCGAAAGACATCATCGGCTTCGATCGGCTGGGCTATCGCTTTGCCCCCGCATATTCAAGCGAAAACGAGCTGGTATTTTTAAGAGATCCCAAACAGGAGAACCAATGAAGCTGATCCATCTTTCCGACCTGCATCTCGGAAAACGGGTGCACGAATATTCCATGATCGAAGATCAGAAATACATTTTACAGGAGATCCTGCACGTCATCGACGCAGAACGGCCCGATGCCGTGCTCATCGCCGGCGACGTGTACGATAAATCGCAGCCGGTGGTAGAGGCAGTGGAGCTGCTGGATGATTTTCTCACCGCCCTTTCGCACCGCGGGCTGCAGGTGTTTCTATGCAGCGGCAACCACGATTCGGCCGAGCGTCTGGCCTTTGGGGGAAGGCTGCTCGATCAGACCGGCATCCATATCTCGCCGGTCTACGGGGGCAAGGCCGCCTGCTATACCTTAAGCGATGCTTACGGCCCGGTGGATATCCATCTGCTGCCCTTTGTAAAGCCCTTGCACGTGCGCAGCGCACTGAAGAACGACGGACTGGCATCGTATACCGATGCCCTGCAGGCAGCAGTCGATGCCATGAACATCGATCCTTCGCGGCGCAATGTGCTGGTGGCCCATCAGTTCGTGACCGGCGCGGCTCGCTGCGACTCCGAAGAGCTCTCGGTGGGCGGTGTCGATAACGTGGATGCCTCTGTATTCGACGCCTTCGACTATGTCGCCCTGGGCCATATCCACGGGCCCCAGAACATCGGTTCCGAAAGGATCCGCTACTGCGGATCTCCTTTGAAATACTCCTTCTCCGAAGCCGGCCATCAAAAGTCGGTGACCGTGGCCGAGCTGGGCGAAAAGGGAGAGCTGACGGTTCGAACCCTTCCCTTAACGCCGCGCCGCGACCTGGTGGAGCTGAAGGGAACCTACGAAGAGCTGACCCTGAAAGCTTTCTATGAGAACACCACCTGGCAGGAGGATTATACCCATATCACCCTCACCGATGAAGAGGATATTCCGGATGCCATCGGCAAGCTGCGTGCGGTCTATCACCGGCTGATGAAGCTTGATTACGATAACAGGCGCACCCGCTCTGATACGCAGATCAATGGAGCCTCTGACGCGGAGTCGAAGTCTCCCTTAGAGCTCTTTTCGGATTTTTATGAATTGCAGAATCATCAGCCCATGGGCCGGGAGCAGCTGGAATACATGCAGAGGCTGATCGAAAAGACCTGGGAGGACGAGCAATGAGACCTGTTAAGCTGACCTTATCGGCGTTTGGCCCCTATGCCGAAAAAACGGTTCTGGAATTGGACAAGCTGGGAACAAACGGCCTGTATCTGATCACCGGCGATACCGGGGCCGGAAAAACGACTATTTTTGATGCGATCACCTATGCCCTTTACGGAGAAGCAAGCGGCGATCAGCGTGAGCCCTCCATGTTTCGGTCCAAGTATGCTGCTGCAGATACCCCGACAGAGGTCGAACTGGTTTTTTCCTATGGCGGAAAGACCTATACCGTAAAACGCAACCCGGAGTACGACCGGCCCAAGTCCCGCGGGGAGGGTCTGACCACCCAAAGGGCAGAAGCGCAGCTGCAATATCCGGACGGGCGTGTTTTGACCAGACGGACTGAAGTAGACAGCGCGATCTGCGAGATCATGGGGATCAACCGTGACCAGTTCGTTCAGATCGCCATGATCGCACAGGGCGATTTCTTAAAGCTGCTGCTTGCCACCACTGATACCCGCATCGATATTTTCCGTAAGATCTTTAAAACTCAGCTGTATCAGGAGCTGCAGAGCAGCCTGAAGCAGGAGTCGAGCCGGCTGCATTCCCAATGCGAGGCGGCCCGCAGCAGCATCCGGCAGTATATCGACGGCATCTGCTGCGACCAAGCCGATGACCTGTGTGCAGCAGAGGTCGAAAAGGCAAAGAAGGAGGAGCTTCCCGTAACCGATGTGATCGGCCTGATAAAACGTCTTCTGCAGCAGGACGAAGAAAAACGAGTGGCTATTGAAAGGGCTATCGCAGATGCAGACAAGGCGTTGGAAAAGGTCAATGCCGATCTTGGAAAGCTGGAGGCTCGGGAAAAGACGCAAAAAGCTCTGGAACAGGCGTATGGCAAGTTGACCGGCGAACGGGAGGCAAATCGCACCTTGCAGACCGCGTTCGATACGGAAAAGGGGAGGACCGAAGAACGAGAAAAGCTTGCAGAAGAAAAGGCAAAGCTTGCGTCAGAATTTCCCAGCTATGAAGCGTTAGCAACCCTGGAAGAGCAGATCAAAAAAGAAGAGGCACGCATTGCACAAAGCGACAGGCACTATGAGCAGGATCAAAAGCAATATGCCCTTGATGAAGCGAAGCTGAAGAGCCTTCAAACTGAGTTCGAGTCGCTTGCCAACGCAGGCGAAGGAAAAGAAAAGCTCTCCCGCCAAATAGAAAAAGCGCAGGAAAAACAGGCAAAGCTGCAAGACCTTTCCGCCTTATATGCGGCTTTTCATGGGCTTGCAAACGAGCTGAAGACCCTTCAGGAAAAATACCAAAATGCCGCAGAAACGGCAACGGCCGCAGCCGCAGAGCATGAGGCGAAGAACCGGGCCTTTCTGGATGAACAGGCCGGGATCCTTGCCCAGACCCTGCAGAGCGGCAGACCCTGCCCTGTTTGCGGCTCGTTAGAGCATCCCTGCATCGCGCAGAAATCCGACAAGGCGCCTACGGAAGAGCAGTTAAAGGCGGCAAAAGAGAAGGCGGAAGCAGCAAGAAAGAAAGCCGAAGATCTGAGCGGAGAATGCAAAAAAGCAAAAGGCCTGCTTGATGCGAAAAAAGCAGAAACAGAAAAGCTGGTAAAAGAACTGTGGCAGAGCGCTTCCTTAGATGATGCGCAAGCCCTGCTGCCGCAGCAGCAGAAAGAGGTTTCCGGCCAGATCTTGGTGCTTGCGGCGGAAATCGCCGAAGTGGAAAAGAAGGTATCCCGCAGGGCAGAGCTTTCGGCATCGCTGCCGAACATAGAAAGTGAACTGAAAGAGCGAGCTCTGGCGCTTTCCGATCGAAAGGCCGCGCAAGAAGCAGCGAAGGCCTCGCTGAGCGAGCAGAAAAAACAGCTTGATAAAGACAGAAAAGCACTTCCCTTTGAAAGCATCAAAGAGGCGCAAAAGCAGGCTGCGGAGCTGGAGAACACCGTCCGCGCAATGAAGTCGGCTTATGATAAGGCGCAAAAAGAGCTTTCCGAATCGGATCAAAGGCTCGCCGGCTATCAGGCGTCCATCGAAGAGCTGTCAAAGCAGCTTTCAACAGATCTTGATCTTGATCAGGATGCAGAATTAAAGAAGAAAGCCGACATAACCGAAAAGAAGAGTAAGGATACGGCAGCTTCCAAAGAGCTGCATTCCCGCATGGAGGCCAATCGCAAGGCTCTTGCCCGAATCGAGGAAAAGGTCGGCGATCTGGATGTCCTGGAAAAACGCTATGCATGGATGAAGGCGTTGTCCGATACGGCCAACGGTACCATCGCGGGCAAAGAAAAAGTAATGCTGGAGACCTATATCCAGATGACGTATTTTGACCGGATCATCGCACGTGCAAACACCCGCTTTATGATCATGTCGGGCGGGCAGTACGAACTGAAGCGCCGAGAGGAAGCGGAGAATAACCGCAGCCAGAGCGGACTGGATCTTGACGTGATCGACCACTACAACGGGCAGAGCAGAAGCGTCAAGACCCTTTCGGGGGGCGAGTCGTTTAAGGCGTCTTTGTCCCTTGCCCTTGGCCTTTCTGACGAGATCCAGGCCTCTGCCGGAGGCGTCAGGCTGGATACCATGTTCGTAGACGAGGGCTTCGGCTCGTTGGACGAAGAGTCTCTTGAGCAGGCAATTCATGCGCTGCAGAGCCTGGCGGACGGCGACCGTCTGGTCGGCATCATCTCCCATGTTGCAGACCTGAAGAACCGCATCGACAGGCAGATCGTCGTGACAAAGGATAAGACTGCCGGAAGCAAAGCGAAGATCCTCTCATAAACAATGTGCTTCAGGATCATCGCCGGCAATCAACATGCCCACGGCAGCTGTATGATGCTGCCGTCCGGCAAGGCAGTGGAATGGATCGCAGAAAAAATACCCCATGCACCGGTAAAACAGTCGCATGGGGTATTATTATGCCATCATTCTCACGACAGGTCGGCGGCAGAAGGCCTTTCGGTAGGCCAGGGCTTTAAAGAACCGCGATCCGAAAGCCTCTTTTTCTGTATCTGCTGGAAAGGCGTATGCTCTTGTAAGAAGGGATGCGGTCGGCTATGATAGAGTCATGATGAAGCAACTTACAATGAAAAGAATAAGACGCTATTCGGCGGCACGGATTCCGGCGGGAGAGCTGTTCAAGGAAGCGTTTCCGCCCAGGGAGAAAATTGCCTGGCGCATCATGCTGGCTTATCTGAACAAGCCGGGGGTGGAGCTGTGGGCCTTTTACGAGGGCGATGTGTTCGCCGGCTTTGCCTATATGCTGCTGTCGCAGCGGTATGTCTACCTGCTCTACTGCGCCGTTCCCGAAGGGCTGCGAGGGCAGGGCCTGGGAGCTCTTATGGTGCGCCGGCTGCTGGAGCACTATTCCGGCCGCTCTATGGTGCTGGATATCGAGCCGGTCGATCCCTCGGCAGAAAACGCTGCCCAGCGTCTTGCCCGGTTTCGGTTCTATGAGCGCCTGGGCTTTCAGGATACCTTCTGGGAGATGACCGATTCCACAGGCGATTACCGCATCCTTACATCAGATGCAGCGGATTTCGACATCGAAGACTTTCGCGCCATGTTCTCGCTGCTTCCACCCCTGTTTGTCGGCATCGACATTGTTTCGAAGGGTTCGAACAGGGAAGAGGCATCGTTGTGATCGGGATTTTGGCTCCCCGGGCCGGGCAGGCCTTGCAGAGGCGTTCCGACCTGCCAGCGGACGATTGTTACGATGGCCTTTTGCCCGGGAGGTTTTATGAAATAACACGCAGTGACCCGTCCAGAGTATATCATCGGGACCCTCAATGGGCGTCCGCAAAGGTATTTTTCTGCAAAACAGACAAATATCGCTCAATAAAGCAGAAATTACAGATAATTTCGGCTGTAATTCAGCCGTGCGCAGCAGCAAATTCTGCAAAATGTAGAGATCATATGAATTTTTGCAGAAAAAATTCTTCCTTTCGGCTAAAGATCGACCTTCTTGCCCGAGGAAATTCTGCAAAACTTGCTGCTGCTCATGCCTTTTTGCAGAATTCTCAAAAAATCAGGCCGAAAAATGGACTCAAATCAGTATGGTTTTCTGCTAAAAGCGGCAGTTGGATGTATTTTTGCAGAACTTGAACCGTTGTCCGGGAACCGGCTCCTGCGCCGGCATCATCCTGCCGATCCACGCCCGCTTGAATGGTCTGCAGATGTCCGCTCTCTCGGGCTGGTGTCAAATTTCTGCATTTTCCTTTCGTGCAGGCTCCATTTATGCCCATAACAAGGCAACCTACCGAGCGAGTTCTCTTCTTATAGGCTTCTGGTGACAGTTTCATAAGATTTCCCTCGCATCAGGCTCCACTTTTGCCTGTATGCGGAGCCTGGGAGGCCGGAAATCCCCGGTTCCTGGCACCAAGTCACCAGAATGTCATGATAATAATAAATAATACACGTGTTTAAAATCGAAATTGCAAAAAGTGGAGTCAAATTCTGCGATATATCGAACCTTTTGGCACCATGACCTTCTGAAGGCTTGGTTTCTATCAAGCCGGTGCGGTGTGTCTGAGCAAAGCCTTGAGAAGAGCTGTGATCGCAATTGCTGCCCAATCGTCGAGCGAGCTGCCATCGGCAGGTGTGCCTTCGCAAAGCCGAGTTCGCTTCGCCGTGAGCTCAATCGGCTCCTGCCTTGCTCTGCGGGCGTTTTCGAAACTCGCTCGCAGCCGGTTTGCACC
>JABUTE010000301.1 GCA_021443825.1 Bacillota bacterium | reverse complement strand
TCGATGGTATCCTCCACGTATTGCAGGTAATCGGAGCAGACGGCATCGACGAAATGAGTGCTGCAGGGTACCACCAGGATCACGGCAAGGCCCAGGATCACGATACGCAGGGCGAAATTGCGTATGGTCGGGTTGTTCAGAAGGCGGGCTGCCGCCCAAAGGATGCAGGCGGCCGGTATCAGATAGGTCAGAGAAAGCCGTATCCCTTCTACCAGAATGAGTCGCTCTACGAAAATGGCGATTAGGATCACCACAAAATATTTATTGATATCCGCCAGAGTCGAAGCGAGGGGCGTTGCAAAATCATCCGGAAGCGCCGTGATGGCAACGGAGGCAGCCATGGTGGAGCCGGTAAAGCGAAGCACTGTCTGGTTGCTCTGCTCCAGACTGTCAAGGGACTGGGTAATAAAAGAAAGCTGCGGAATTTTATCGGTCAGAACGAAGACCGATAAAACGGCGATTAGCAGCGCGGCCAGCACGGGCAGCAGTTTTTTGGCATTTTTGATCGAAAGCATCAAAGTCCTCCTGTTTTAAAAGATGTCCGTATCCGGATCGCTGTTCCAGTGATATTCCATGCGGCGGCAGGCCTCCTGGGCCATATCCTTGCCGAACTGATCGGCGAGAAAACCCAATGCCATATCGGTTCCAGCCGATACGCCGGCCGAGGTATAGAATTTTCCGTCGACAACCCAGCGTGCCTTTCTCTGCCAACAGGTATCGGGCCCCTGGCTGCAGGCCCAGTCCCAGGCGATCTTATTGCCGGTAGCACGCCTGCCGCGCAGAAGACCGGCAGCTGCCAGAAGAGCGCTTCCGGTGCAGACGCTGAGCACGAACCGGGCGTCGTCAGCAGCTTTTTTCAGTGCAGAAAGAAATTCCCGGTCGAAGGCAAGGATACGTGTCCCAATACCGCCGGGAAGAAGAAGCAGCTGTCCTTTTTCCATGGTATCCAACGGGGCCGTCTCGATGCAAATGCCCTGACTGTTATGAACCATGCCGCCGTGCAGCGATACATAGCGGATCGTTTTTTCCGGAAGACGGCTCAGCACCTCCACCGGGCCGAAGGCATCCAGCGCCGTAAAATCATCAAACAACAGCACATAGATATAAGAAAAATCAGTGTTCATGTTGAAAGCCTCCCTTTGCCTGATTATACCATACTGCGAAAGCTTTTAATTCAGCCGGATCGACGAAATATCTGTATCGAAATCCACCGGATTTGGTATAATGAAAACAAATAATCTTAATGTCCCGTAAGAACCCTAAGGAGGAATCATGAACGACATTCGATTCAACAAATTTGCCCAGCTGATCATCGGCAGCGGCGTCAACATCCAAAAAGATGAATATCTGATCATCGAAGCACCGGTCGATTGCGCCGAATTCGTAAGAGAGCTGACAAAGGTCGCTCTGGAAAAAGGAGCAAAAGATGTAGCTGTTTACTATAATGATCCTTATGTAGATCTCGAAAGACTGCAGCATTGCGATCACGATCAGGTCGCAGAGGTAAAGGAATTTGAGAAGCAGTCCCTCTCCTGGTATCTGGAAAAAGGAGCCGCTTCTCTTCTGATCAAGAGCGCTTACCCCTATCTTTATGCCGACTGCAGCGAGTCGATGAATGCCGCCCTGGCCGATCATACCAACAACAAGAGAAACGTGATCCGCTTTGCCAGCGCTGCCTCGGGCAACAAGTGGTGCATCGCCACCTATCCCAATAAGATGTGGGCTAAGACCCTGTATCCGGAGCTTTCCGAAGACGAAGCCTTCGATGCCCTGCTGAATCTCTTCTATGATATCTGCCGGGTCGATGCTGAAAATGATCCCAACGAAAACTGGAAGAAGCATTGCGATACCATCGCCGAAAACGGAAAGAAGCTGGAAGCGCTGGATATCGACTATCTGCACTTTAAAAACGGCATCGGCACCGATCTTACCATCGGTCTCATGCCCGGCGCCCGCTTCGGCATGGGAGGCAAGATGCGCAATTATCCCAACATTCCCACCGAAGAAGTGGCCACCACTCCCGACAAGTACCGGGTCAACGGAACGGTCGTTGCCTCTAAGCCGTTAGAGCTGGGCGGCGCCATCATCGAAAACTTCGGCTTTACCTTTAAGGATGGCCGCCTGACAGACTTCTACGCCGAAAAGAACAAGGGCGTTCTGGAAAATGCCGTCAATACGGATGAAGGATCTCACTATCTGGGCGAGGTAGCTCTGGTAGGCTATGACACTCCCATCTCCCTTTCCAACAAGATCTTCTTCAATACCCTGATCGACGAAAATGCTTCCTGCCATCTGGCTCTGGGAAAGGGCTTCCCCATGGCGGTAGGGGTTCGCTCCAACGACCCGGCAGAGATCGAAGCTGCCCATTGCAACATGTCGAAGATCCATCTGGATTTCATGTTCGGCACGGCAGACATGAGCGTCGTTGCCGTCGACCGCAACGGAGGCCGTCATCAGGTATTCGAGAACGGCTGCTTCGTTCTCTAATCACTGATAAATTTATTAGTCCTCGCATCCCGTTAAAAAAGATGGATCCCTTCGGATCCATCTTTTTCTGTGTCTGTTTTAACGGGAATGCTTCTCGCCCTTTTTTCTTCTTCTGCGTTTCCGGTGGGGCTCCTGCCCTTCCGATCTGGCAAAATAGCGTTCCTGCTTTTGCCGATGAAAGCAGTCATCGCAGATGTTATATTTGCCGGCGACGCCCAGCGGCTTTCCGCAGATGCGGCATTTGCGCAGAAAACCGTTCTTTTCTTTTTTCAGGAAGGTATTGATCTTTTCGCAAAGCTCTTCCTTTTCTTTGAGACAGGGATCCTCCACATTGATGCGTCGCATCATCTGGTGATAGATATCGTAGGCGCGGTACTGCACCTCGCACTGGTCCAGCGTTTCGGTAGGAAATTCCGGCTTGACCGGATCCAAACCGACGAGAATGCGGCCGCAACAGTCCTTCCAGTAGCCGACCAAGGTATCGTTTTTAATATCCACCGGACAGGTGATCATGGAATAAAGCAGCTCTTTGGACACTGCTTTACCGACCTTTCCGAGACTTTTCAAAAGAAATTCCGCATCGCTCATATCGGTGCGCTCAAACAGCTCGCTTCCCGGCAAGGTATCCCATTGGGCCAGCAGCTTATCCAGCGGATAGTCGATGAGCAGCGCTTCCTGAGGAAAGCCCAGGCGAAGCTTACGGATGGGCGTGATCTTCTGATCCAGGCATTCCTCTACGTAGTTGGGGTCCGACATGGTCAGCACCTGCCCCAGATCGTATTTTTTATAGCGTCCCGCCCGGCCGGCGATCTGCTTGATCTCGGCTGGCGTCAGCACGCGGTCGCCGGTTCCGTCGTATTTTTCGATCTCGACGAAAATAATGCGCTTTATGGGAAGAGAGATCCCCATACCGATGGCGTCGGTGGCGACCACATATTTGGTCTCACCCTCTGCAAAGCGGCGCACCTCTTCTTTTCGGGATGCAGGAGGAAGAGCACCGTAGATCACCGAGCACTTAAAGCCCTTCTTTTCCAGCTCGGCAGCCAGATTCAGCACCTTTTTGCGGCTGAAGACGATAAAGGCATCGCCGGGCTGGGCCTCTTCGATGCTGCGCACGGCGCCTGCAAATTCCAAAGGAACCAGCCGCTGTGTGTGGATGATCTCATAGGAGCTTCCCAGCCGCTTCACCAGATTTTCGATGAGCGGCAGCGCTTCCGGCGCCAGGCAGATGTGTACTTCTTCCGCATCTACCAGGCATATGGCCTGCAGCCACCTGTCGCCTCGAAACGAATCGGCGATCATTTGAGCTTCGTCGATGACGGCAACCTGATAATGCTCCGTAAAATCGCACAGCTCGATGGTCGAGGCCGTATATCTGGAAAAGGGGATCTCGGAGTATTCTTCTCCGGTCAGAAGCGTGCAGCCGTAGCCTTCACTGTTAAAGGTCTCAAAGACCTCCAGCGCCAGCAGACGCAGCGGCCCCAGATAGACTCCGTTTTCGGCCGCCTTCAGCGCACACAGAGCGCCATAAGTCTTTCCGCTGTTGGTGGGCCCTACGTGAAGCACGAAGCGCCTGCTCAGCTCCTTGCCCTGCAGGATCATGTCCTCCGGCGAAAACTTCTCCAGAAAACGGTCGGCCTTTTCGATCTCGGCCCGCTTCTTTTCCTTCTTTCGCTTTGCCTGATTGATGGCCTGCTGCAAGCCTTTATCGGTTGCCAGCACCTGCAGCACCACATCCTCCCGCCAAAGACGGCGCACCTCGGTGCCGTCGATGCCGTCGCGGATCTCCTGATCGGGAGGAGGAAGAAACCGTTTGATCTGCTTTGCCGTAAGGCCGTAGCGGGCGATGATCTGCCCCTGATTGATATATTTATTGTTTGCTCGCTTGCTAATGGTCGTGTTTTCCTTTCTGATTTCGGTCCGCAGAGATTATATCAGCAAACGCAAGGCAAGGCAATACGGGCAGCAGCAGAAGAAGACCGGCTGCGCGCAAAAAAGCGGTCTTGGGAATCATTCCGAAGACCGCATTATATTTCTATGATAACAGTTTTTACCATTCAGGGAAGATCGGAAGCACCTTTTTCGTGCTGACATCGACCAGCCCGACATCGGACATTTTCACCGAAGGAATGACCGGCAGCGCCAGAGTCACAATGCGAAGCAGCGGATTGCTCACATCTGCCAGCCCCAGGCGAGCATAGGCCTTTTTCATCCGGGCCGCCGCCATGGCCAGCTGCTCGGCTTGCAATGTCGACATCAGCCCTGCCACGGGAAGGGGCAGCGTGCAAAGATTGAGGCCCCGATCCACGGCGCACATGCCGCCGCCCTGACGCAGCAGCAGCCGGCAGGCAAGAGCCGCATTGGCCGGCGTGTCGTAGACGATGGTTATGTTGTGACAGTCATGGCTTACGGTAGAGCCGACAGCCCCCCGCATGGTCCCGAAATGCCGCACGACGCCAAGGGCCATCCTCTCTTTTCCGTAGCGGTTGATCACAGCCACGAACTTCAGATCGGGATCGGCGCTGATATCAACAAGGCTGTTCTTTACGGGGAATTCCTCTACCGTGACCTCGGTGGAAGAGCTGTCTAAGGTGAGATAGTTCATCACGTTGACCTTGATGAAGCCGGTCTTAAAAGGCGCCCGCAGACGGAAGTTCTCTTCGCTTAAGGGGATCGCCACATTGAGGGAATTTCTCTTTTCCAGCTCGAAGGGGAGCGACGGTATGTCTGCCAGCAGCATGCCCGATTCCGCAGTCATCTGTCCTCCGTAAAAGACGGCTGAGGGCCGGAATTCCACCAGATCCGGAAGGATCACCAGATCGGCTGCATAACCGGGAGCGATGGCACCCAGATGCTGAATGCCCATTTCGCGGGCGGGATTGATGGTGGCGCTCTTGATCGCCAGCACAGGATCCATGCCGCATTCCACGGCTGTTTTGATCACGTCGTTCATATGACCGTTTTCCAGGATCTCATGGACCTCTCTGTCGTCGGTGCAAAGGCAAAGCGTATCCCAGAACCGAAAGGCCTTTACCCCTCTCCAGCATTCGACGATGTCTTTTGAGATGGAGCTTTGGCGCATATCTACATACATGCCGGCGCGCATCTTGTCGATGGCTTCTTTCGCTGTTCTGGATTCATGGCACGACATGGGGCCGGCAGCCGTATAGGCGCTGAGCATGCGGCCGCTGAGATAAGGGGCGTGGCCCTGCAGATAGAGACCTTCGTCTTCTGCCGCCTGCAAAATGTCGAGCATCCGGTCTTCGCCGTTTGCCGCAGCAAGAAAATCCATGACCTCGCCCAGGCCCTGCACCCGCTCCAGCTGCGCCAGCTGCCGAATGTCGTCTGCAAGAAACTCGGCTCCGCTGCTTTCGACGGAGGGCACCGAAGGAACACAGCTGGGAATGTCGATCAGCTGACGCATGGGAAGCCCTTCGGAGCTATCGTGCATATAACGGACCCCTTCCGTGCCCCATACATTGGCGATCTCGTGGGGATCGGTGACGACCGTTGTGGTGCCCCAGGGAATAACGGCCCTGGCAAACTCAGCGGGCGTCAGCATGGAGCTTTCGATATGGATGTGGGCATCGATAAATCCGGGTGCAAGATACTTGCCGCCGGCATCGTAGATCTCAAGAGCATCCACATCGAAACGGTTCTCATATTCCACATGAGAGATAAAGCCGTCGCAGATGAATACGTTACCAAGCAGGATCTCGCCGGTAAACACGTTGATCACACGGGCATTTTTGATGCACAGGTCGGCCGGAACCTTGCCGAGGGCACATTCCAGCAGATGCTTTTTATTGTTGCATTGGATTTTCATAGACAGGACCTTTATACATTAACAAAAGAAAGATCGCCCGGCGCACCGGGGGATGGAGGGGATCGGAACCGCTTTATCTGTTTTCAAAAACAGTTCCTTCGCATATAATCAGTATATCTGTTTTTTAATAAAAATAAACAGGTTTATCGTATATATTCAGTATATATGTTCTATCCCGATTTGAAAACAGAAAATTTAAGAATCTCCCCGATACAAAAATATGCCGCCCCTCAGATGGCGGCCCCTAATACTGTTCCAAAGGTATAAGACCATGATCATTCCAACGGATCAATTGAATACTCCAGAGCTTTCTCTATACGGCACCCGCAGCGAGGGCCTGTTAAAGCACTTTTATGAGCCCCAGCCGGGTCTTTTTATCGCAGAAACGACCAACGTGATCCTGGCGGCGCTTCATGCCGGCTATGAGCCTGTTTCTCTGGCCATCGATGAACGGCTCCTGCAGCCGGAGAAATCCTCCGAGCTGTCGGAAAATACTCTCCGTCAGGTGAAAGAGATCCTGTCCTTGATGAAAGACCTTCCCATCCATGCCCTGACAGCCTCTGCCCTGCGGCAGATCGCCGGCGTCGGTCAGACACGGGGCATCCTCTGCGCTCTGCGCCGAAGGCAGCTTCCTTCTTTGGAATCGATCCTGCTTTGCGCGGAAAGGATCGCCGTGCTGGAGGATGTGGAAAACCCGACAAATGTAGGTGCCATCTTCCGGGCAGCGGCAGGCATCGGCTTCGACGCTGTAGTGCTCACCTTCGGGTCATCCGATCCCCTTTACCGGCGGGCGGCCAGGGTCAGCATGGGCTCCGTCTTTCAGATTCCCTGGACCAGCCTGCCCGGCGCCAAGGGTGAGACAGACAAGACGCTTATGAAGGCTCTGAAGGAATACGGATTTACCACCGTCGCCATGGCTTTGACTGACGGGGCCCTTCCCCTGGATGACGCTGTCCTTCCCCGGAGCGGTAAGCTGGCCGTCTTTTTCGGAAATGAAGAAAACGGTCTGCTGCCGACCACCATTGAAGCCTGCGACTTTGCAGCCAGGATCCCTATGCTCCACGGGGTGGATTCCCTCAACGTAGCGGCCGCCAGCGCCATCGCCTTCTGGGAACTGCGCAAACGGTAGCGATCCACTCGCCTGCACCAAAGCCTCGAAAAGCTTTTTGACTCATAGAATTATATAATCATTGCTTCGTGCCCGTAAAAAGTTCTTAATGAAATCCGCCAGGCGATATACTGCGAAACGATCCCGAAATGGGCGAAAAATCAAGGGATTCGGAAGGCAAGCACCGCAAAGCGGCTAAAATCGACTCCGAACCAATCCTATCAATTTAATTTTTATTGCTTCCTCTCACATAGAATTTCTTTTATTGTAATTTGCACCACGGTTGAAATAATGATAATCGGGAATCGTTGGAATTCTTTTTCATCCGGAGGAAAACACCTTTCCGGCGAGTCTCATCCAATTATTCAATCGTCATATTTTGGGAGGTAAGTATCTTGGCAATCTATCTTATCCTGGCGATCGTAGTCCTTGCCCTTTGCTATGTCTACTTCAACTATCTGAAGATCAAGCGCATGAGCGAAGGCACCGAGGTCATGATCGAAATGGCCGGAATCATCCGTTCCGGATCCATCGCATTCCTGGAAACGGAATTCAAAACCATTGCCCTTGTTGCTGTCGTTCTGGCAGCGATCTTCTCTCTGTTCATCGAGGTCACCAGCGGAATCACCTTCCTGTTCGGGGCCTGCATGTCCAGTGTCGTCTGCATTCTCGGTATGCGCAGCGCCACCTTTGCGAATGTTCGCACCGCAAACAAGGCCCGCGAGACACGCTCTATCGGCGAAACGGTCAAAGTTGCCCTTTGCGGCGGCAGCATCTCCGGTATTGCCGTACAGGGCTGCGGCCTTTTGGGACTCCTGCTGGTGCTGTTCATCTGGGGAATCGATCCCAATGCGGAAGGAAGCGGTCTGATCGCATCCTTAAAGTGCAATCCCAGCATGATGCGCATTTCCACCTATTCGCTTGGCTGCTCCGTCGTTGCCATGTTCAACCGTGTTGCCGGCGGCAACTACACCAAGGCTGCTGATATTTCTTCCGATATTCTGGCAAAGCTTCGCCATGATCTGCCTGAAGACGACAGCCGTGTACCCAACGTAATCGCAGACTTCATCGGCGACAACGTAAACGACATCGCCGGTAACTGCTCCGACCTGCTGGAAAGCTTCGTTGCGACCATCGCTGCCACCATCATGATCTCTGTTACCCTGTTCAACAGCGGCAAGATCCCCGCAGCTGCTACTTTCGAAAACAGCTGGATGTTCCCCGTCATCCTGGCCGGTGCCGGTCTGCTGGGCTGCCTGCTTGGTCTCAGCTATGCAGCGATCAAGAAGATGGGCGACAATCCCTCCAAGGAGCTGAACCTTGCGACTTATATCTCCGCAGGTCTGACCCTCGTTCTCGGCTTCTTTGCTGCAATGTATTGCTTCAAAGGACAGGTGCTTTCCTCCGAGTTCGTATTCGGATGGCTTTCTCCCTGGATCTCTGCCGTTCTGGGCATCGCCAGCGGTGTTGCCATCGGCGCCATCACCGAATACTATACTTCCACTGACTTTAAACCTACCCGCATCCTTGCGGAAATGGCTCCCGAGGGCGAAGCCTTCGTCATCACCAAGGGTGACGCCATCGGCTCCCGCTCCTGCCTGCTGCCCATCCTGATCATCGGTATCGCTATCTTCGTCTCCGGTAAGATCTGCGGCACCTACGGCATCGCCATCTCATCCCTTGGTATGCTGGCCTTCGTCGGAACCACCGTCTCCATCGATGCCTTTGGTCCCATCGCTGACAATGCCGGCGGTCTGGCAGAATCCTGCCATCTGGATGCAGACATCCGTGTGATCACCGACAAGCTGGACGCAGTCGGCAATACCACCGCAGCCATCGGTAAGGGCTTTGCCATCGGCTCCGCTGCATTTGCAACCGTTTCTCTGATCGTTGCATACGTAGGCAACTATACGACTGTAGGCGCAGAGCCTGTTCTGAATATCGCATCCTTCGTCGTTATTGCCGGCGGCATCATCGGCGGCGCTCTCATCGAGTACTTCTCCGCTCTGCTCACCGACAACACCATCGAATCGGCAAAGATCATGGCTGATGACGGAGACAAGCTGCTCTCCATCCCCGGCGTTCTGGAAGGTACCGTAAAGCCCGACTACAACACCATGATCCAGACAGCAGCAAAGCAGGCGCTGAAGAAGATGCTCTTCCCCTCCGTTCTTGCGCTGTGCATCCCCATCATCGGCGGCATCCTGTTCGGCGTAGAATTCGTCGGCGGTATTCTGGTCGGTGCTACCATCTGTGCGATTCCCCGTGCTATCTTCATGGGTAACTCCGGCGGTGCCTTCGATAACGCTAAGAAGTATATCGAATCCGGCGAAGTTGAAGGACACGGAAAGGGTTCTGCCGCTCACAAGGCTTCCGTTACCGGCGACACTGTCGGTGACACCAGAAAGGACGTTGTCGGCGTTGCACTGGATATCTTTATCAAGTCCATGTCCACCGTTGCAAACACCCTGGCACCCGTCTTCCGCAACATCACCCTGATCCACTAGATCGGAAACCATCATTCAATCAAAAACAGACCGCAAATCTGCGGTCTGTTTTTTTCGTTGAATGTCCAAAAACGACTGTTCCGAAGGCGATGGTTCCGGTGCAGCATCAGCTTTACCGAGAAACCTCTTCCTGCATTTCCTTCAGATAGTCCCCCGCCCTCTCGAGGACCCGCTGCAGCAGCGGAGCTTCCTGAGAGATCGTAGAAGAGGCCGGACGGATATCCGCATTTTGCAGCTGGGTAGCCAGCTTTGTGATCGCCTTTTTCGGATCGGAATAATAATCGCTTGCCCGAAGCCGGAAAAAGCGCCAGCCGGCACGTTCCAGAATGGTCTGACATTCCATATCAAGGCGGATCTGCGCCTGGCTGCAGCGACGGTCGCCGTCGCAGAGAACAGCTGCATGACGGCCTTCACAGGAAACTACCAGTCCCAGCACATAGCCGCCGGCAGAATGGCTGCGCAGCACCTCAAAGCCATTATCCTTCAATGCCTTTGCTGCAAGCTCCTCCAGGTCAAAAGCGGTCTGATCGTCCTGCATCACAGCACCGAAACCGGCTGCCGGGTCGGCAGCATATTCCAGCAGGGTACGGCGGATATCCCCGGGCTTAAGATCCGCTGCAGCATCCAGCGAATGAACGATCCAAAGCTGATCCTTTGCACGGGAGGCTGCTACGTTGTAGCGTTTTTTGGTGGAATCTCCTGCACCAAAGCCGGCAAGAGAAAGGGCGCCCTTTTCAGAAGGACTGTCCACAAGACTGAGAAAGATCACATCCCTCTCGTCGCCTTGAAAATGAGCGGCATTGCCGCAGATGAGCTTTCGTTCATCCAGCTGAGCAGGCTCAAGGAACCGGTAGAGCTGATCAGAGACGGTCTTCGCCTGTTCATCTCCCAGCATCGAAATGACGCCCATGGTCTTGCCCTCATATTCCGGCTGGTCGATGCAGGCCCGGATCAGCGCTGCGGTAGCCACGGCTTCGGCAAGATTGCGCTTTCCGTCGCGCACGCCGTCTTCCACCCGATAATTGACTACAGAGGGCAGCAGCCGGGTGCTTCCCGAATCGCGCAAAGGCCGGATGCTTCCGTCGTAGGAGAGCATGTTGCTGAACCCGATGATGTCAGGCACACAGCGAAAATGCTCCCGCAGCATCAGAGGCTGGTAGGTGGTCATAGCAATATCGTACAGAGATGTCTGGGCGCCGTAAAGATGAGACGATGGGACAACACCCTTCAGATACATATCCTCAAGAGCGCTCATTCGACCTGCATCGGTGCCGATGGCAAGGGGGCTCACCTGCTTGTCGTCTCCGACGATGATCATCTTTTTACCAAGATACAGAATTCCCAGCGCCGTTACGTCAGACTGACTTGCCTCGTCGACGATGATCACATCGAACCGGTTCTGACGGGGATCCAGGCTTTCCACCACCTTGTTCATAGGCATGATCCAGGCGGGAACCGAATTCTGGCACTTCGCCATCAGTTTGCGTGCTTCTGCCTTATATTTGGGGGCATTTTTTCCGGTGCCCTTTCCGATCTTCTTGACGGTCAGCTTCCAGCTGGTAAGAGCTCTTCGCATCTCCAGATCGGTCTCGGTCTTCTTGACCAGATGCTGCCAGGCAAGCTTTTCGGCATACTGTCCGGTCAGTCTTCGGTATTCGGCGCTTAAGTTGAGGCTTTCGCTCATCAGATCCTCCAGATGAACGGAGCTCATGTCGCTGAGGATCTGGGCATATTGCTTGTAGCGCCAGGCTTCTTCTGCATCGAAGGGAAGGCTGCAGCTGCCGTGCACACCGCTGCGGGAGCGGATCGCCTCAGCCCACCTGGGAGCAGTCTCCTCCAGGGTTTGAAGATAGCTCATACGGCTTTGCTGCAGATAATACTTGTCGTAAAGCTCCGCTAAGGAGGCATAGAGCCTTGCGTATTCTTCCGGATCCTGATCGTCGATGGCATCCAACAGTCCGCAGCAGACGGCAGATCCGCAGCGCCTGTCTTTACGCAGGGTGTTTCTTAACGCCAGCAGATCATCTTCGATATCCGCCAGGCTTCGGCTGATGGTGCAGGCCCTGAGCACAGGGGGAACAAGCTCCTGCACCTTCGTAAGAAGGCACTGGGTCTCCGTCAGGGGATCACCCAGCTGACGGGACTCGATCAAAAGGGAAAGCTCGATACCGGCCTCCTGCAGAATTGCTTCAAGCGCAGGATAGGTGCCGGAGAACCAGTTGAGATACCTTCGGATAGCGCCTGTCCACTGCAGGGCCGCAGTCTCCGGCGCTTCCGCATCCAGTGTATAAAAGCCGGGCGCACCCGCTTTTTGCAGCAGATCGCGCCAGTAAAGATCGCATTGCTGACGCAGAAGAGAAAGGTTCACCATCTGCAGCGCCAGGTCGGCATCCTCTTTCGTAGCCATCTTCTGTCCGTTGAACAGGATCATCTCCATGGCCTGCTCCAATCCCTTGTTGAACAGCAGATCCAGCTTGCCCGGACCGTTCTTTTTCGAAAACAGCTCTGCCAGCTTTTCAAATTGCTCCTGCGAACGAAGAAGACCCTCCGGATCGGTGATGGTGATCTCTTTGCCGAAACGGGCTTCTACCATGGCTTCGGCACAGGCATTGGTCTCTTCGATCCGGGCCAGCAGAGTTTCCCACCGCCTGGCATAGGCGCCGCCCTTCTGCCCGTCGTTGGCAGCATAGGCCATCCAGTCTTGCAGCGTGCCGAGGCTTTCGGTAAAACGGACCGCATCGGTAAGTGCATCTCGGTCACATACAGGAATCGAGAAGGTGCCTTCTCCCCTGTCGATGAGCGTCTCCTTTCCCCTGCCGTAGCGGATTTTCCATCCGGTTTCGCAAGACAGCTTCTCCAGCTTTTCATGAAGAACCGCCGCATCCTGCAGCGATTGGGCAAACATGAACGGATCCATCAGATCGTCAGGCGATGGAAGTCCGCATGCCAGCTCCTGCTCTACCTCTTTGGCGATGTCTTCGTTGCTGCGGTACAGCTCCTGCAGCTGCGAGGCCGTTAAGGGAAGAGGCGCATAGGGCGTAACCTTTCCCGGAATATGGGCCAGCTGCGCTTTGTTTTCATAAAGAAATCTTGCAGCAGCTGCCGGGGTGACGGTCTGTCCATCCCATTCAATATCGGAATACTCGCTGCTGATCACATCGAAAATGGCCTTTCGGGTATCGCCCAGCTGCCGGATCAAAGCAAGGCGTTCCGTGCGGATCACCTCCCCTTCCTTTTGCAGCTCATGGGAGGTCTTTTTGCTCAGGTATTCGGTGATGCGGTCGACCGAACGCTCCAGATCTGTGTTGGAATCGTTGATGAGAGAAACGCACAGGGGCTGCAGGTTTTCGGGCAGCTTATCCTTTAAGACCTGCAGGGCCTTCTGGGTGTGGCTGGTAACGAGGATGCTCTTGCCCTGGGCGAGGAAATGGCCCATCAGATTGGCGATGGTATGGGTCTTGCCGGTGCCCGGCGGACCCTGCACCAGAACGGCATTATAAAGGTCGATGCGGCGGGCGATCTCCAGCTGCTCCCGGTTGGCTTCCTTTGCCAGCAGAATATCCGGGTCCTCGCCGCCCACAGCGGCAAGCTGATCCTGAAGAGTCTCTTCACCTGCTCCGGCAGGTGCCTGGACGGTGACATCTTCCACCGTTTCGGCGATGGGAGAAGGAACCCAGCCGGTCTGGGTGATGTTTTCGATCACATGCTCCAGATAGCCCTGCGTTCCGTCGACCCTGCGCCGTAAAATAAATACCGGCTGGCTGTACATCAGAAAACGGTTCTTATCCTGCCAGTTTTGGGGCACCGGCCCTTCGCAATAGACGCTGTCGGACGAAAGGCTGTGAACGAAAGCACGAAGATAATCCGGCGTTTCGTTGCGGTCAAGCGGATGGTAATCGTTTTCGTGCAGCTGGTTATTCAGGTCGGGAACAGCCTGCAGATCAACGCCGCTGAGCAGCTGCAAAAGGATGCTGTAAAGCTGCGTCTCAACGTCCACATCTTCGATGGTGATGATGTTTTTTAACGCATGAAAGCGAAGAGCCACGCGCCTGGTCAGCAGCGGATGACGGATGGAAGGGTCTTCCCTGTCCATCAGAAAGCCGTCGGCAATGACCAGCTCCAGCGTCTCGCTCTCTTTTTTCAGTTCGGTATAAATATCGTAAAGAAAAGCGAATAGGGCTCTGGTAGACGCGATGACGGCCTGCTCGCCCTGCCATACGGATCTGGTCTTGAGCCATGCACGGTAGGAATCCACCCGGTCGGCGCTGACTTCGAACAGCTCCTGTCTGCCGGTGCGTTTGTTCACCAGGATCTCACTGCGATGCTCCGCCTTCTGGCGAAAATCGTCCCATCCGGGCATGAGCCACTCCCGAAAGCTGCTGTCCGGCTCAGGACAGGGTTTAAATTCCGGCTTGCGGACGGAGACCAGCACCGGATCGTCATCGTCGTCATCAGTCTCCGTGCGGTCACGGTAGCAGACGCTGATGTTTTCATCATCGCAAAGCAGGTCCTTCAGATAAAGGACCCTGCGATGCTCCTCAATATCGGTGATGGTCTTCTGCTTCAGCGCACTCAGCTCTTTCAGATAGCTGAACAGTGCGATCGCTTTTTCCTGTGTAGACAGTTCTGCCATGGATGCTCCTTGTTGCGGCGAGATCGATATCGATCCTGCGGTTACTTAAAATTATAATGATCCATAATGGGAGCGCGCCCCAGGATCTGATCGTTGAAATATTCGTACAGACAAAAGCCGAGATAGGAGCCCTGCAGATTGAAAACATTATCAAACCCGCGGCCCTGAAGCGCCATGCAGGCATAGTAGCTTCTCTGAGAGCTTCTGCAGTGAAGGTAGACGGGAATATCTCTTGGAATCTCGTCCAGGCGGCTGCGCAGCTGGCTTAATGGAATATTGTGAGCTCCGTTGAGATGTCCGGCGGCATATTCGTTTTCTTCGCGCACGTCGATGATATAGGCCCCGCTTTCCACCAGCCGGCGGATCTGGGTAACGGGAATCTGGCGAATGACACCGTTCAGAACATTGAGTCCGACGAGAGCGGCCATGTTGACCACATCCTTTGCGGTGCTGTAGACCGGTGCATAGCAAAGCTCCAGTTCCTTCAGATCCTCCAGTGTGCCACCCATGGTGATCATGGCGGCAACGGTATTGACACGGGCGATCACATCGCCCTTTCCGATGGCCTGTGCGCCAAGAATGCGGCCCGAGGGCACCTCAAACACCAGTTTAAAGCACATGTAATTGCTGCCGGGCAGCACGCCCACCTTATCAGCAGGAAGGATATAGACGCTGTCGCAGGCTATGCCTTCCCCATTCGCCGCTGCCTCGTTCAGACCGGTGCAGGCGGCATTCAGTCCGAAGACCTTGATGCAAGAAGAACCGATATAAGATTTGCTTTCTTTTCCGTCTTTGATGCCCATGATATGGTCGACAGCAGCTCTTGCCTGCCGCTGGGCAGGGCCTGCCAACGCAAGGCGCCCTTCCCGTCCGGTCAGACGGTTCTTCAGTTCGACGGCATCGCCCACCGCATAGATGTCGGGGTCACTGGTTTGAAATACATCGTTTACCTGAATGGCTCCGGTCTTTCCGATGGCAAGGCCGGCATCTTTTGCCAGCTTTGTTTCGGGAGCAACGCCGATGACCAGGATGACCGCCTGTGCGGGGATCCGCACTTCTTCTCCGTTTGCGGTGCAAACCACCTGCTCCTGTTCGATGGAGGTGACGGTGCAGCCAAGATGCATCTCAACGCCCCTGTCGTAGAGCTCTTTGTGCAGGATCTGCGCCATATCATGATCAAAGGGTGCAAGCACCTGATCCATGGCTTCGATGAGAGCAACATGCTTTCCGTCGCTCACCAGGTTTTCGATGCATTCGATACCGATGAAGCCGCCGCCGATGACTGCGATGTTCTCCAGTTCGTTGGTCTGGATATAATTCTTCAAAAGCTCGATATCGGTGACGTTGCGAACGGTGAACACATGGGAAGCCTGGGCACCTGCAATGCTTTTGGGACGGATGGGCGCTGCGCCGGGTGACATAATAAGCTTATCGTAGTTTTCATCGTATTCGGTGCCGCTGACAAGATCCTTCACGTGAACAGTATGAGCCGCCCGATCGATGGAAACGACCTCGCTGTACAGCCGTGCGTCGATATTGTGGGTATTTTTAAACTTTACAGGATTGTTTAAGACCAGCTTTTTGCTTTCCGGCACCATATCGCTTAAATGATAGGGAAGACAGCAATTGGAAAAAGACATGTCCCGACCCTTTTCAAAAATGACGATCTCAGCATCCTCATTCAATCTTCTCATTCTGGCAGCTGCAGATGCTCCGCCTGCAACCCCTCCGATGACGACTAATTTCATTGGCTGTTTCTCCTTTCCGGTGGCGCGTGACCGATGTGCTTGCCTACCGATGGACCGTTACGGTCTGATCAGTGCTGAATAAACTGGATCCGAACACCGTTGGGATCGGTTACATAGAAGAATTTCGTTGAGGGAGAGGGGCACTTTAAGGGTGTGGGCGAAAGGCCTTCCTCTTCCAGCTTCTGATGATATGCTTCGGCGTCCTCCACCTCGAAACCGATGGAAATGCCGCTGCCGCAAAAGCCGTTTTCTTCTACGGCCACCAGCTCGATCAGGGTATCGTTTTCTTCATCGGCATTGCCCATGAAGGTCAGTATGCCGCGGGCTGTTTTGACTGCAAGACCGCAATAACGGGTATAGAACTGAATGCTCTCTTCTGCACAGACTGTGCTGATGGTGATATGAGGAATATGCATCGGGTACCTCCTGTAGTGAAATGTAAATATACGGTTAAAAGAATTGTACCACATGATGGCGCCCGGCAGTGCTATAATTATGAAACAAAGCATATTCCTGTTGATTTCTGATCTGAGGTATTCAAAATGTGGACAGAAGAACTATTTCATGTGAAAAAGCCTATCATCGCCATGCTGCATTTACGAGCCCTGCCCGGGGATCCTCTTTATCCAAAGGACGGCTCGATCGATCAGGTGATCGCCTGGGCGAGGGAAGAGCTGACAGCCCTTCAGGACGGCGGCGTCGACGGGGTCCTCATCGCCAACGAATTTTCGCTGCCTTATGAAAAGAAGGCTTCCTATCTCACCGTCGCCTCCATGGCCTGCATCATCGGTGCCATCAAAAGGGATATCCGGGTACCCTTCGGCGTCAATATCGCCAACAATGCCATCGCCACTATCGATCTTGCTGCTGCCACCGGTGCCGCCTTTGCGCGCAATGCCTTTACCGGTGCCTATGCCGGCCGCAGCGGGATCCTCGACACCGATGTAGCCGAAGCCCTTCGCCGCAAAAAATACCTGGATCTGGACGAACTGAAGCTGTTTTTTAAGGCAAATCCGGAAGGAACCCCCTATATCACCGACATTCCCTTAAAGGAAAACACCAAGTCTATCGTGTTCATGTGCAATCCCGATGCCCTTTGCGCCTCAGGCTCCGGCGCAGGGCAGGAGGCCGACGATCAGATCCTCATCGAGATGAAGGCTGCCGCAGGGGATGTTCCCGTCTTTGCCAATACCGGCTGCAAGGCGTCAAACATCTGCCGCAAGCTGGACCTTTGCGACGGCGCCATCGTAGGGACTGCCTTGAAAAAGGACGGCCGATTCGAAAACTTTACCGATTACGAGCGGGTAAAGGAATTTATGGATATCGTAAAAGAATACCGAAGGAAGCTGTAATTATGAAACGTTATCTGATGGGTGTCGACGTGGGCACCAACGAAAGCAAGGGCGTGATCACCGATACCGAAGGCCATGTGATCTGCTCGGCTGCAACGCCCCATGTCACCGAAAATCCCAAGCCCCATTACTACGAGCATGATGCTGAAAGAGTCTGGCTGATGGATATCTGTATTCTGACCCACCGGCTGCTTGAACAAAGCGGCATAGATCCTGCGGATATTGTTGGCCTGGGTCTTTCCACTCTGGGCACCTGCCTGGTGCCTGTTGACCGCGATCTGAAGCCCCTTCGCAAGGCGATCCTTTACGGCATCGACTCCCGAGCGACAAAAGAGCTGGAATGGATGAACGATTATTACGGGCCCGAGGGCATCGATCAATACTTCGGCCGCCCTCTTCGCTCCGGCGACGTGTGCGGAAAGATCCTCTGGATCAAAAATAACGAGCCTGAGGTCTATGAAAACACCTGCAAATTCCTGACCGGAACCTCGTTTCTTGTCGCCCGTTTAACAGGCAGCTTTGCTCTGGACCGGTTTCTGGCCACGGCCTCCTTTAAACCGCTTTATAACGATGACGGAACCATCCGCGAAGAGCTTTGCGGCCCCTATTGCAGGCCCGATCAGCTTCCTCAAGCGAAGACCGTCACCGATATGGCAGGCAGGCTCCATGAAGAAGGAAGCCTTCTTACAGGTCTTCCGGTAGGAACGCCTGTCATGACCGGCAGCGGCGATTCCGGCTCGGAAGCCATCTCGGTAGGGGTGCTTCATGTAGGCGATACCATGATCCAGCTGGGATCCACCATGTTTTTGTACAGCTGCACAGATAAGCCGGTCAAAGATGACCGGGTTTCCGGCGGTGGCTTTCTCATTCCGGGAACCTTCAGCATTTCGGCCGGCACCAACAACTGCGGAACCACCACCGGATGGTATCGCGACAACCTGTTTTTCGACCGCAAGGAAGACGAAGCAAAGGGCGCAGAAAACGCCTTTAGCGCCATGATGGAGGGCATCGAGAAGATCCCCGTCGGCTCAGACGGACTTCTTACCCTTCCCTATTTTGCAGGTGAGCGCAGCCCCATCAACGACCCGGATGCGAAGGGCCTGATCTTAGGGCTGAAGCTGACCCATACAAGAGCCCATCTGTACCGCTCCGCCCTGGAGGGCATCGCCTTTACCGTTGCCCAGCATATCGATATCTTAAAGGAGCACAGAGTGGAGCCCCTGCGCATTTTAGCCGTAGGCGGGGGCACCAAGAATCCCCTGTGGATGCAGATGATCGCAGACGTTTTGGGAGAACCGGTACACGTCATGGACGTCACCATCGGCGCCTGCTACGGCGACGCCCTGATGGCCGGCATCTGCACCGGCGTCTTCAAAGATTTCAACGATCTGCAAAAGGTAATCAAGCCGGCCGGTACCTATCAGCCGGAGCCTGCTGCTCATCAGGCCTATCTTCCTTACCGCGCCCTCTTCGATCAGGCATATAAATGCAATAAAGAGCTGATGCATCAGCTGTAAAACAAAACTGCCCCTGCAAGCTGCAGCGGGCAGTTTTTGGATGATTGACCGAAGTGGCCTCTGCTCTTTTCGTTGACTATCGACGCCGACTATAATACAATAAATTGTTAAATCTTGTTTCCATTTTTAAGGAGCGCGAAATCATGAAATCTATTCTTAAAAAAGCGGCTTTGCTGGTATGCACCGCCCTGCTTTTTTCTCTCATTCCCGCATTTTCCTTTGCGACAGAGCTTCCCTTTACCGACGTACCGCAAAACGCCTGGTATTACAGCGATGTGAAATATGCCTACGATTACGGTCTGATCAGCGGCCGCACGTCCTCCACTTACAGCCCCGACGCTGATCTGACCTACGCAGAGGCCGTCAAGCTGGCGGTAATGCTCCATGTGGGCCACACCGGAGATAAGACTGTCTTTACCGAAGGCAACCCCTGGTATCAGACCTATGTGGATTACGCAAAAAAGCAGAACATCATCGACCGCGACTATGAGTGGAACGCATCTGCCACAAGAGCCGGTTATATGGCGATCTTTGCGAAGGCCCTGCCTGCAGATGCCCTGCCGGTGATCAATTCGATCCAGAGCAATTTCATTCCCGATGTTTCTGCAGAGCTTCCCGAAGCGGAAGCCATCCTGACCCTCTACCGGGCCGGCATTCTGGAAGGCTCCGGCGCCAATCACCTCTGCAAGCCCCAGGCCAACATCCGCCGCAGCGAGGTCGCTGCCATTCTCACCAGAATGAGCAATCCTGCAAAGCGGATCCGCTTCAATCTGGAGGGCTATAGCGGCGCTCTGACCCAGCTGACCGCAGTCGCCAGCGCCTCCACCCTCACGCCGGTCAAGGGCGGCACCACCGTGCTCACCTGCACCGCTGCAGGAGGCAAGGCTCCCTACTATTATCAGTGGCTCTGGGGCTCCGATCCGGAAAAGCTGGGCGATATGGCCACCTGGAACGTAGGCTTCGGCGATGACCTCTACGGCAACGAGCTGCAGACCTATACCACCCTGGCAAAGGAAGCCTCCTTCACCTTTACTACTATCGCCGATATCAATACTCAGTACCTGGCCTGCCTGGTCACCGATTCTCTCGGAAATCAGGTGCGCACCAACACCTTGACGCTGGAGTTCAAGCCGGGTACGGCTACGGTCTCCAATCCCTCCTCAGCTGCATTTCTCAGCAGACTGGGTAGCGGAAACGGACATCTGACGGTCGGCGCCGAGATGACCAAAACAGAAAACAGCCGCTGCAATTCCAACGGTATTCGTATCTACAGCGCCGACGGCTCCCTTTTAAAGGACTACTTCACCTACGGTGACTACATCTCTGCTGCTGCTACCTCTTATGTCTATCAGGTCGATTTTCTCACCGCAGGAGTCACACCCGTTGCAGGTACGACCTATCGCTATCAGATCTACACCGTCGTCGACGGCATCGAGGTACAAGGCCCGATGAATACCGTTACGGCGCGTTAACCCCCGAGGAAAGGTGTTTTATGCTCATCATTTCTCCATTCAATCCTGTCTGGTTCGGCTGCCTGATCGGTGGGTTTGCAGCACTTGGCATTGCCACCCGTCTGGTCCGGTCGACCTCGGCACGGTTTCGTGAAAACCTGATCGCAGGCGCCATGATCTTCACCTTTATCTGCTTCTGGATCTATAAGTACTCCGTTTCCATCGACATGGAATATCTGCAGCTGCGCCAGGAGGCCGGCCTTGCGGACGAACAGTTCAGCTGGTGGCTGGAGCTTTGCCTGCACCTTTGCAACATCAACATGATCCTGATCCCCTTTGCGGTGAAGCTGAAAAAACGGGGGCTGCTCTTCATTACCTCGGTCATCGGCCCTCTGGGCGCACTGGCTGCCCTGCTGATGCCGGGCATCGGCTTTGCCGGCTACAGCCTGCTGACAGGCAGAGTTCTGGGCTTTTATTTTACCCACCTGATGGTGCTTTTCGGAGGTCTTTCCGTCATCGCGTTCGATCTTTATACCCCGTCGCTTTGCGATGTGCCCAAAGGACTTGCTTCGCTGTTTCTGCTCAACTTTGTGATCTTTCTCTTTAACATAACGGTCCGTAGCACCGGCATCGAGACCCACGCCAACTACTTTTATAACATGGAGCCGGAAGGAAACCCCATTCTGGAGCTGTTCTATTCCTGGCTTCCCGTACCCTTCCTCTATACGGTCTTTCTGCTGCCCATCGCAGCCGCATGGTCATATCTCTTCATCTGGATGGTCAACCGCCATCCGATCCCGGAGGCAACCAGGCTGCCGGCAAAGCCGTAGCATCAAAAAACATGAAAATCGCGGACGAATGTCCGCGATTTTTTCGTGACAGAAGACCTGAAGCCTTCTGTTATAGGCCTTTATTTCGATGCAGCCAATACGAGTATACGGAGGGAACGATAATCATGACCCCCAGCGCCGGAAAAAGCACCAGCTCCATCAGACCCTCAAAAATGCCGGCAAACAGGATGGCAAAACCGCAGAAGATCCAAAGGGGCCCGGCCATCCGATGGGTGAGGTTCCAGTTTTCTTCGTTGTTTAAGGTCCAGGGAAGCCGGATGCCCACGGTATAATTCTGCCTGCATTTTGGCAGATAGTTGCCGATGACGATAAACAGGACGGCAACCCCGGAGAAGATCACCTTTCCGACGGAAAAATGAAACCCCAGATTCTGGGCATAGACAAGTCCGTTAGTCAGTGTGCCGATCAGCGGAATGATCCAGTAGATCATGGCTCCGATGCGGGGCGACAGGTTCTGCTTCTTGGGATCCGCTGACACGATAATGACCGTGAACACCTGCGAAGCAGCAAGAAAGATGGGAAGACCGAACACGGCAAAGGCCTTGCTGCTGTAGCCGTCGGGCTGATCGTGGATATCGAAATGGGTCGCCATGGCTTCCGGCAGGTCGTTCCACTTCAAAACACCCAGCAGAGCGGGCAGCAGGATGATCAGAACAGTGAGCAGCAGCAGCTTTTTATTGAGCTTCATGGGTAGCCTCCTCTTTCAGACCGGTCAGCCAGACCAGGATCTCTTCCAGAACGCTGGTATTCAGCTGGTAATAGATATAGTTTTTTTCCTTCGATTCGAAGATCAGATCGGCCTGCTTTAAGATCTTTAAGTGATAAGAAACCGTGGCGCCGGTCATGTCGAAATGGGACCCGATCTCCCCGGCAGAAAGAGAGCCTGCCTTTAAAAGCTCCAGGATCTGTCTGCGGACAGGATCGGACAGGGCTTTAAAGGTATCTGCAAAAGCCATATTCCACCTCCCTTAAGATTGTTGCATCTATTTAGAAATATTTCTAAA